>JADLHG010000033.1 GCA_020848905.1 Deltaproteobacteria bacterium | reverse complement strand
GCCCGCACCTGGTTCGAGCGCACGCGCAAGAAGATCCTGCCGAGCGCACCCGGCCTCTACAACGACGAGACCCCCGGCTCGGTCTCGCGCTTCAAGAAGCACCCCCTGCTCCTCTCGCTCTGCCGGATGCTCGTGGAGCGGCAGCAGGCAGACTTCGCCCGCGAGCTGGAGTCCGGCCTCGGCGACGCGTCCACCGGCGCCACCGTGGTGGCCCGCTGGCGCAAGCTCGAGGGTCAGCCGCTCGTACCGCGCGTCCACGCGCTCAGAACGTGGCTCCTCAACGAGGCGCACGAGCTCCCCCCCGCGACCCGCCAGCGCGCTGACAACGTGCTCCGGCGGCTCTCGCGCCGCGCCAAGGACGTGCTCACCGACTGGTCCGAGCTGCTCACCGACCGGCGACTCCTCGAGAGCGCCGTGGCCGAACGGGCGGCCGGTGCCTTCACGGCCCGAGAGCTCGACGAGGTCTGCGCCTGGTGCGCGCGTCAAGTGGAAGAGGTGCCCGCGAAGGAGGAGGAAGAGCACGAGCGCGACAAGGAGCGCGACGAGGAGGCCCCCGAGTCGGGCGAGGAGCGCGACGATCACACGCCGTACCTCTCGGTGGACGGCCACGACGAGCGCGAGGTGGAAGGGGCCGGCCGGCTGGATCGGCCCGACGACAGTCTCCTCGTCTACCTGCACCTGCTCAAGCACGGCGGGCTCAAGCCCCCGACGGGCCCCGCGATCTCCTACGAGCACGTGGTCGTGGACGAGGCGCAGGATCTCAGCGCGGTGGAGCTGAAGGTGCTCGTGGAGGCCGCCGGACGTGGCCGCTGCGTCACGCTCGCCGGCGACACCGCCCAGCGGCTCGTCTTCGACAACGCCTTCTCGAGCTGGGAGGCGCTGCTCGAGGAGCTCGGCATCCCGGCGACGACCTCCGCCACGCTGCGCCTCGGCTACCGCTCGACGGGCGAGGTGATGGCGCTCGCGCGCAGCCTCCTCGGGTCGGTCGCCCCCGAGGGAGAGCCCGCCGCGGTGCGGAGCGGCGCCCCGGTGGAGCTGCATCGGTTCGCGAGCCAGGGAGAGGCCGTGGCCATGCTCTCTGAGGCGCTGCGCTCGCTCGCCCTCCGCGAGCCGCTCGCCTCGGTGGCGCTCATCGCGCGCTATCCGGCGCAGGCGATCTCGTACGCCCAATCGCTGACACAGGCCGAGGTCCCCGCGGTGCGCCTCGTCCGCCACCAGGACTTTTCCTTCAAGGCCGGGATCGAGGTCACCGACGTGGCCCAGGTCAAGGGGCTGGAGTTCGACTACGTGCTCCTCCTCGACGTGACGGCCCGCAACTTCCCCGACAGCCTCGAGAGCCGGCACCTCCTGCACATCGCCGCCACCCGCGCCGCGCACCAGCTCTGGCTCGTCTCGGTGGGCGATCCCTCGCCGCTCCTGCCGGCCACCCTATGACCGAAGGACCTCTCGAGGTCCCCGGCCCTGCCGCCGCGCCTATAGCCCCTGCGGCCACGCCCCCCTCTTCCGACGCGGAGACCACCCTCTCTCCCTGGCTTCACCGCGGCCTCCTCGCGCTGTGGGTCCTGGTGCTGCTCCTGCCGGCCACGCGCATCCTCCGCGACCTGCCGATCTACGGCGACGACCACTCGTCGCACCGCACCGCGGTCCACACGCTGGTCGCGCTCCTCCGGTCGGGGAGCTTCGACCTCTACTGCCCCACCTTCAACCTCGGCTTCCCGATGTACCTCTACTATCAGCCGCTGCCCCACTTCGCCGCGGCGGGCCTGCACCTCGTCTCCTTCGGGCTGCTCGGCGAGCAGCTCGCCTTCAACCTCTCCGTGGTCCTCCTCTGGTGCGCCTTCCCGGTCGCGACCTACCTCGGGGCGCGGCGCCTCGGACTCGGCGCGACGGCGGCCCTCTTCTCGGGCCTCGCCGCCCCACTCGTCTCCTCCACCTTCGGCTTCGGCTTCACGCTGACCTCGGTGATGGGGCACGGGCTCTACACGCAGACCTACGCGATGGTGCTCTTTCCGCTGGCCCTCGGCGCCGGCTACCGCGCGGTGCAGCCCGAGGCGGGACGGCGCGAGCTTCTCCTCGGGGCCGCGCTCCTCCTCGCCACCGCGCTCTGCCACGCCTTCTACGCCGTCGCGCTCGCCACGGCCCTCGGCGTGGTCGTGCTCTGCCGGCCGCGGCAGTTGACCGCCGGCCTGTGGCGGGCGCTCTCGCTCGGAGGGCTCGTGGTCGTCTCGCTCCTCTTCTGGATCGCGCCGCTTCTCGAGACGCGCGACGTCGCCGGGGGATGGCCCTGGGGGGACCAGGATCGGATCCACGGCTACGGCGCGCTCAAGGTCTTGCGGGCGCTCGCCACCGGCAAGCTCCTCGATGACGGACAGCTCCCGGTTCTCACCGGCTCGCTCCTCGTCGGAACCGGGGTCGCTCTCGCCCGCCTGCGGTCCGCCCCGCCCCTCCGCGCGCTCCTCGCCTGCTTCGCGCTCTTCCTCTTCTTCCTCATGGGCCGGCGCACCTTCGGCCACCTCGTGGACCTGCAGCCCGCCAACCTGGGTCTCGAGCTCTTCCGCTACGCAGGGCCCGTCCACGGCTGCGCCGTGCTGCTCGCGGGGGTCGGCCTGGCGCAGCTCGTCCGCTGGGGGCGACGCGCGATCCCCGAGGCCGCCGCGCTCCTCGGAGCGGTGGCCCTGCTCGCCGTGCCCGCCGTGATGCTCCTGCAGCGCTCAGCGACGCACTTTCACACTATTCGCTCCTACGAGCTCGACGAGCGGGACCTCACCGCGGCCGGCCGCGCGGTGGACGACGCGGTCCGGGAGGGGACCCCGCCGGGGCGCGTCTACGCCCACACCAAGACCGGCCACGGCACCCACCTCGTGGCGGGGCTCCTCGGCAGCTTCACCTCTCAGCCCCTCGGTCAGAGCTACGGGGTGGGGATGCACGACAGCCTCGGCTTCTACCACCTCGAGTACCTCGACCCGCTGCGCCCCTCCCGCCTCGCGCTCTACAACTTCCGCTTCGCGCTCGCGCGACCGGACACGGCCTTCGCGCGGGCGCAGCACGAGGCAAATAATCCGCCGCTCCTCGCGCGCAAGTCCCTCTCGCTCTACCGGCTGCCCGGGGACCACGGTTATCTGGACGTCGTCTCCCCCGTCGGGCGCATCGTGGGCCCCCCGCGCGCGGTGCGCCCGGCCCTCGACCGCTGGGTGGACTCCGCCCTCCCCGAGGCGGGAGAGGTGTTCGAGGTCACCCCGACCCGCGAGGCCGGCCTTCCGCTCGAGCCCGGCCAGCCCGAGCTCGTCGTCCGGTCGAAGCTCGTCGAGGAGCGCACCCCCGACGGGCGCCTCGTCCCCCTCACGCGCCCGCTCCTCCCGCGCTCTCACGGCCGCCCGGGTCGCGTGCTGGCCTCCGCCTCCGCGCCCACGCGCCATGCCGGCACGGTGCACCTCGACCGAGCGGGCCTCGTGGCCCTCAAGGTGGCGTACCACCCCTGGTGGCGGGCCGAGGTGGATCGCCGGCCGGCTCGCGCACTGCACGTGAGCCCCGCTTTCCCCGCCGTGCGCGTGCCACGCGGCCTCCACGAGGTGGCGTTCGCCTTCCGCCCGCCTCGCTACCCGCGCTGGCTCCTCGGCGGGACGCTCCTCCTGTGGGCGCTGCTGCTCGTCGCGCCCTTCCGTCGAGCCCGGGGGCGGCGCCTCGGCACTTGACGGTCGGCACCCCCTCCATTAGCTTTCGCCGCGCTGCGCTGCATTGCGTTCAGCAAGGAGTACGCCATGGGACGCCTAGGCCTCGCGTTCAAGTGTTTCTTTCGGGTCCTCGGCGGAAAGCCGCTGCCCGAGGAGGTCCTCCCCAAGGTCGAGCTCCCTCCGGCTCTGCCGCCGGCGAAGCCGTCTGCCGAGGCCGAACAGGCCTGGGCCATCCAGCTCCTCGGGCTGATGCAGAAGGAAGGGCGCCTGCTCGACTTCCTCCTCGAGGAGATCGACGCCTACGACGACGCGCAGGTGGGCGCGGCGGTGCGCAACATCCATCGGGACTGCCGCCGCGCGCTGCAGGAGCATCTGGCGCTCTCGCCGGTCTTGCCCGGCGAGGAGGACAGCCGCGTCACCGTCCAGGCGGGCTTCGACCCATCGCACATCCGCCTCATCGGCAACGTGACGGGCCAGCCGCCCTTCTCGGGGGTCCTGCGGCACCACGGCTGGAAGGCCACCGACCTCAAGCTGCCCCGCCCCTCCGAGGGGGGCGACCCCTCGATCATCGCCCCGGCGGAAGTCGAGCTGAGCTAGCGCACGCCCATGCACGCCTCTCGCTACGTCGTCGGAATCGACCTCGGCACGACCAACACGGTGGTCTCCTACGCGGACACGCAGGCCGCCCTCGAGGGTGAGGCCGCCGTGCGCGATCTGCCCATCCCCCAGACCGTCGCACCGGGGCTGGTGGAGGCGCGCGCCACGCTCCCCTCCTTTCTCTACCTCGCGGCGGGCCCGGAGCTCTCGGCGGGCGCCATGGACCTGCCGTGGGCCAGCGATCGCAGCTTCACCGTCGGACACCTCGCGCGCGACCAGGGGAGCAAGGTCCCCGCGCGCGTCGTCTCCTCGGCCAAGTCCTGGCTCTGTCACGCGGGCGTGGATCGAACGGCGCCGCTCTTGCCGTTTCAGGCCCCCGAGGAGGTGCCGAAGATCTCGCCGCTCGACGCCTCCACGCGCTACCTCGAGCACCTGCGCGACGCGTGGAACCACGGTCCCGGCGCCGAGGACCCCTCGGCCCGTCTCGAGGAGCAACAGGTCTACCTGACCGTCCCCGCCTCCTTCGACGCGGTGGCGCGCGAGCTCACGGTGCAGGCGGCACGGCAGGCCGGGCTCGCCCACGTCACGCTGCTCGAGGAGCCGCAGGCCGCCTTCTACGCCTGGCTGGCCCACCTCGGTGAGGCCTGGCGCCAGGAGCTCGGCGTCGGAGACCGCGTCCTCGTCTGCGACGTCGGCGGGGGGACCACGGACTTCACCCTGATCAGCGTGGTGGACCGCGACGGAGAGCTCTCCCTCGAGCGGGTCGCCGTCGGGGACCACATCCTCCTCGGCGGCGACAACATGGACCTCGCGCTCGCGCACGTGGCCTCGGAGAAGCTCGCCGAGCGCGGCCACGCCATCGACGCCTGGCAGACGCGTTCCCTCTGGCACGCGTGCCGGGCGGCCAAGGAGCAGCTCTTCGTCGACCCGAGCCAAGAAGAAGTCCCGGTGACGGTGCTCGGGCGCGGCTCGAAGGTCATCGGCGGCAGCCTCACCACGGCCCTGTCGCGCCAGGACCTCTCGCGCGTGCTGCTCGACGGCTTCTTCCCCGCCGTGGCTGCCGATGCGCGGCCCGCCAGGGGACGGCGCGCGGGTCTGCAAGAGCTCGGCCTCCCCTACGCCACGGACGCGGCGATCACGAAGCACCTGGCGAAGTTTCTCGGCGAGCATCACGGCGCCGGCGAAGGGTTCACGCGGCCCACGGCGGTGCTCTACAACGGCGGCGTGATGAAGGCCCCGACCCTCAAGGGACGCATCACCGAGGTCCTGCAGAGCTGGGTCGCAGATCAGGGCGCTCCGCTCAAGGAGCTCCAGGGCGCGCACCCCGACCTGGCGGTGAGCCACGGGGCCGCCTACTACGGCCTCGTGCGCCAGGGGAAAGGGATCCGCATCCGAGGCGGCGTCGGGCGCTCGTACTACATCGGGCTGGAGAGCTCCATGCCCGCGGTGCCCGGCCTGCCCGCCCCGATCAAGGCGCTCTGCGTGGTCCCCTTCGGCATGGAGGAGGGGACCGACGCCGACGTGGCAGGGCAGGAGCTGGGCATGGTGGTGGGCGAGGCGGTCGAGTTCCGCTTCCTCTCCTCCACGCATCGCAAGGACGATGGGATCGGGACCGTGGTCGAGCGCTGGAGCGAGGGCGAGATCGAAGAGCTCGTCCCCGTGCAGACCGCGATGGCCGACGAGACGGCCAGCTCCGGCGCGATGGTCCCCGTGCGCCTCCACAGTCGCGTGACCGAGGTGGGGACGCTCGACCTCGAGCTTCGCGCTCGCGACGGCCGGAGCTGGAAGCTCGAGTACTATGTCCGCGACACCGGCCGCTGACGGAGCGCGACATCGTGCGATCGCTCACCGCCTCTGAACGTGCGCTGGTGGCACTCGCGCGAGAGAAGGCGCGGCTCCTCTACGAAGGTCGCCTCACGCGCCACCGATCGTGCGGCATCTGCCTCGCGGAGACCTTCAACCTGCGCACGCCGCCCTACCAGGCGCTGCGCAAGGGGGGCATCACCGGGGAGGGGCAGTGCGGCGCGATCAAGGCCGGCGAGCTCATCCTCGGCGAGCTCTTCGGTGACCCCGACCCGACCGGCGCGGTCACCGCGACCCTGCGCGCCGCGCTCGTCGACTACAGCGCGCTCTGGAAGGAGCGCCTGGGCTACGGTTCCTCGACGGAGATCATCTGCAACCAGCTCATCGCGCCCTTCCCCGAGTTCCAGTCGGCAGAGCGCGCGCGCTTCTGCACCGGCCTCGCGGAGCGGGTGGCCGAGCTCGTGGCCGAGGTGGCCCTCTGTCACGGCGCGTCCCTCGAGGTGACGCCCATCCCGGATGTGACCGAGCCCACGCAATAACCGCGCGCCGCCGCGTTGTCGCGCGCGAGGCCTCCGTGCCATGATGCGCGCGCCGTCTGACGGGCGCCGCGCGCGCCCGAGGAGGAACACGTGCCGCGCCTCATGGTGGGTCTACTCGTCGCAACCCTGGCTTCTCTTCCCGGCCTCGCCCGCGCCCAGACCGCGCCCGACGAGCCCGCCCCCGGGGGACCGCCTCCCGAACAGCCGGCCCCCGCCGCGCCGGTGACCCCGCCCGCCAGCCCCACCCCCACTGCGCCGGGCGCCGTCTCCGCTCCGCCGCCGGGCTACGCCTACGGCAACCCCGCCCATTTGCTGCTGCAGGACCCCGAGTATCGCGCCGGCCGTCGCATGCGCCTCGGCGGCATCCTGACCACCGCCATCGGAGGAGGGGTCGGCCTCCTCTGGGCCAGCATGTTCTTCGTCTTCTCGACCGAGTTCTGCGCCGGCGGAAGCATGCCCATCGCCGCCGCCTGCGGCATCTACCGCAACATGGGGATCATCGGGCTCGTGATCACCGGCGTCTCCCTGGCCGTGGGGCTCCCGCTCCTCTTCGTCGGCCACGGACAGGTCAAGCGCGCCGAGTCGCGCCTCTTCGGCCACGCCTGGCTCCCCCGGCTGGATCTCGTCCACACCCCCGGCGGGGCAACGCTCCTCGGTCGCTGGGTGTTCTAACCGCGCGCCCGCGCGAGCTCCGCGCCGAGGTCCTCGGCGATCCGCTCGGCCACCGCTGCGATGGTGAAGCTCGGCGGCACGCCGACGCTGGTGGGGATGACGCTCGCGTCCGCGATGCGCAGGCCCGGGTACGTCCTCCCGTCAGGGCGAAAGACCCGTCCCCAGGCGTCCACGACCCCTTCCGCCACGTTCCGCCCCATGCGAGCCCCCCCGAGCGGGTGGACGCCGAAGCTCCGCATGAAGCGCCAGGTGCCGAGGTTCGGCACCAGGATACCGCCGATGCGATCCGCCCACTCCGCGAGCCGCGCCGCCGCAAACCGGTTGATCGGGTCCTCCGCATAGTCCGGCCAGTGGATCGCCGCTCTGCCCTCGCCGTCGAAGATCGCCTCTCCGCGCGCCGAGTCCTGCCCGTCCAGCTTGTACATGAAGCTCTGCGAGAGCGCGCCGCCCTCGAGGATCCCACCGAGGTCGCGCCACCTGCGCCTCGCCCGCGGGAGCAACCGCTCCTCCGAGGCGCCCGCGTGGCGCTCCCCCACAAACGTCCCGACGAGCGCCAGAGCGCGGCCAGCCACCCCGAGGGCCGAGAAGGGGATCCGGCCCGCCATCACGGTGAGCGTGCGGAGCTGCCCCTCGTCGTCGCGCATGTGCAGCCGCACCGTGGTCGAGATCGGCGCCCCGTGGTGCGTCGAGATGGGCAGAGCCGTGTTGTAGAGGAAGGCCAGGCCGTCCCCGTTCATGCTCATCCCTTCGCCGAAGCGGGGGGAGACCGGCACCTCCGCGTGACAGCGAAAGAGCAGGTCGAGCGTGCCGAAGGCCCCCGCGCAGAGCGCCACGCGCCGGGCCACGATCCGCTCGAGCTCCTCGGGCCGACCGGTCGGCGCCACCATCAGCTCCCAGCTGCCGTCGGCGCACGGCGCGAGCGAGTGCACCTCGGTCTGAACGCGAAGCTCGGCTCCCCGCGCCTCGGCCGCGGCGAGGGAGGTCCGGTCGAGCGAGAGCTTCGCCCCCTCGTTGCACCCCGGGCAGCAGTGCCCGCAGAGCGTGCACCTCTCCCAGTCGATGGTGTTCTCGTAGTCCACTCGCCGCCCCGGCTCCACCAGGTCCAAGAAACGCTTGTCGAGCAGCTCGTCGGCCCGCGGGTTCGCCGACGGACGGAGCGTCGCGCGCGCCCGCGCGAAGTATGGTTCGAGCTCCGCCGCGCCGATCGGCCAGCGCGCGAAGACGTGCGCGTCGGGGTAGCTCGTGATGCCGTAGTTCACCACGCTCGCCCCGCCCAGGGCGCTCACGAACCCGTTGCCCGTCCCCTCGGCGAGTCGCATCCCCCACAGGCCGAGCGGGTTCCGTCGACTCGCGTAGGCGCGCGCCACGCCACGGAGCGTGCTCGGAAACTCGCCGGAGCTCCACCTCCGTCCCCGCTCGAGCAGCAGCACGCGGCCCTGCCCCGCGAGACGCGCCGCGAGGACGCTTCCGCCGTAGCCCGAGCCGACAATGACCAGATCCAACATGTTGACCTCTCGCGCCCGGACTACCCGGCGAGTCGCAAGCCCGTGGGGAGCGCGTCGCCGAAGAGCTGGGCCCGCTCCTGGTCCTCGAGCACCGTCACCTCCAGCACCAGCTTGACCAGGTGCTCGGCGCAGTCGATCGCGCGCAGGCGCTCCACCACCGTCAAGCGGAGCGGTTCGGCGAGGTCGCGCGTCGCGTCCCCGCACAGTCGCGCCATGTGCACCACGGCCAGCGCGATCCCGCGGTGCTTCTGCCAGTCGAGCCCGAGGAGCCGGTCGAGCCACGCCTCCACTCGCTCCTTCGCCACCGCCTCCTCCGGCGGGCCGTAGAGCGGCACCCGTGCGCCGAGCCGCCCGAGGGCCCAGTACGCGAAGTCGCCCCGCGCCGCCACCGCGTTCCGCAACGCCACCTCGCCGAGGCCCTCCTTGCTGCGCCCCGGGATCCGCTCGAGGCTGGCCACGGCCCGCCACATCTCGGCGAGTTCCTGTCGATTCAGCTCGGGCTCGCCCTTCTTGGCCTTGGCCCCCTTCTTCGCCTTGCTCGTCGCCCCGGCCGCCTTCAGCGCGGCCCCGGTGAGCAGCGGCGGCGCGAGCTTGTTCGACAGCTCGAGCTGCTGCCCCTTCGACAGCCCCCCCGAGACGCGTCGCCAGAGGACCCACCACCCGATCCGACACCAGAGGTCGTCCGGATTGGCGAGCCCCTCGCGGAAGACCGTCCACAATTGATCGATCCGTTCGCTATCCAGCGGGTCGCCGAAGCCGGGACGCACGAAGATCCCCGCCAGGTTGAGCCACGCCGCCTCGTGCTCCACGCTCGTCTCGCGACAGGGCTCCACCTCCCAGAGCGGGCCCCAGAGCCCCCGGATGAGCGCCCCCGGCCACGCGAGCCGCTCCGCGCCGAGCAGCGCCTCCAGGCGCTTCGCCAGGCCGCGAGGTCCGTCGTCACCCTTTCCCTTGCCCCGCAGCACGCGCCGCACGAGGTCCCCGGCCTCCGCCTGCTGCTCGCCGGACACCTCGAGCGAGGCGTCGCCGACCGCCGCTCCCCGGGGCGCCGCCGCCTCGGCGTTCTCCTTGCGCACCGAGAACTCGAGGTCCCAGCGGTGGTCGCTGGTCTGCGAGGCGCACCAGAGCTGCAGCGTCCCGACCTCCGTCAGGCGCGCCGCGAGCTTCACCGGCACGGCCCGGTTCGATAGGCCGCGATCGAAGCCGAGCACCGTGTGCACCGACGGCAGCTCGACGAAATAATCGTCGGTGATGGAGACCACCTCGCCGGGGTCGTGCCCGAGCCGCGCCGTGGAGCTGTAGAGCGGGAAGCTCACGGGACGGTCGGTCAGGACCTCGAACGGCCGGTCCCCCAGCTCCACCTCGCCCCCCTCTTCCACGCCAAAGGGGATGAGGCAGACGCCGCGCTTGCCGCGCGCCGCGGGGTCCACCACGCCGACGTAATAGGCCCGCGCCGTCCCACCGCGGATCCGCACCCCGTTACCGGCGCGCACGAGCCCGTACGACGCTGCGCCGAGCGCCACGGCCAGGTCGAGGCTGCGGCTCTCGAGGACCAGCGGCTCCTCGCCGAACCACCCCGTCAGCGTCTCGACCAGGCGATCCTGCACCAGCGCCGGCTTCATCGCGCCGCCGTTGAAGAGCACCACGTCCGGTCGCGCGTCGTGGCGCCGCAGGAAGGCGGCCAGGTTGCGCGTAATAGCAGGTTCGCTCGCATACGGCAGGCCGAGCTCCTGCAGCCCGAGTCGCGCGCGCTGCAACGGCTCGTCGAGCCCCGCCCGCGGGAAGAACCCATCCAGGACCAGCTCCACCACCTCGTCGCGAAAGAGGTCGATGCGCAGGCTCCCCCCGATGACCTTCGACCCGCTCCCCGCCAGCGTGATACCGGCCTTCTCCTCGCCCCCGGGGGAGAGCAGCGTCTCCTTGGCCTTGCGACAGGCGTGGACCAGGGCGCCCCACTGTCGCGCCGAGAGCTCCCCCGCACGCTTCATGAGCCGCGCCTCGAGGTGGCGCGCCAGCGCGAGGTCCATGTTGTCGCCGCCGAGCATCAGGTGGTCCCCGACCGCCACGCGCTCCAGCGACATCTCGGCCCCGCTGCCGCGCACCGCGATGAGCGAGAAGTCGGTCGTGCCGCCCCCCACGTCGCAGACGAGCACGAGCTGTCCGTCGACGAGCTGCTCCTGCCAGAGCCCCCCCTGGCTGCGCACCCAGCTATAGAAGGCCGCCTGCGGCTCCTCGAGGAGCGTCAACCGCTCGAGCCCCGCCTGCCGCGCCGCCTGCACGGTGAGCTCGCGCGCCACCTCGTCGAACGACGCCGGCACCGTGAGCACGACGTCGCATCGTCCCAGGCACCACTCGGGACGCCCCGCCGACATCGCCTGGTCCCACGCCTCGCGCAGATGCGACAGGTAGCGCGCGGAGACCTCGACCGGAGAGAGGTGGGGCACGTCCGACGGGCTCCCCCAGGGCAGGATCGCCGCCTGTCGGTCCACCCCGGGGTGACAGAGCCAGGACTTGGCCGAGGCCACGAGGCGCGCAGGCACCAGCGCTCCCTGGTCCCGCGCGAAGGTCCCCACCGCGAAGTCGCGACCCCCGGCCCAGGGGAGCGCCGTCGCCCCGGGGGGCAGGTCGTGCGGCCCCGGCAGGTAGAGAAACGAGGGGAGCCCCTGGCACGGCGCCACCTTCCCCGCGTCCACGAGCTGCGGCACCTGGAACAGCCGCAGCGGCGGCTCCTCCGCGGCGTCTCCGAGGTCCACGTAGGCCACGGCACTGTTGGTGGTGCCGAGGTCGATTCCGATGATGTAGCGCGACTGTCCCATGGAGCCGTTACGATACCAGCAGCTCGCTCGGTTGAGTATCGCCACGCGCCCGCGCCACGCGGCGGCACGCGCCAGTTGACCGCCGATGGATCCTCGGCCAGGATGCGCCCCGCGGCCTGGGGAGGGCGTGAATCGGCCGCGGGGGATGCCTCAAATGAGACTCGGACGAGCACTGGCTCCGGCCGCTTTCCTGTTGCACGTGTGCAGCGCCTGCACCTCCAGCGACCCGCTCTACTGCGACGAGCAGAAGCCCTGCGGCAGCGGTCAGCGGTGCAACCTGCAGACTCACACCTGCGAGCTCACCGGCGACGGATCCGCGCCGGCCGGAGACGCTGGGAGGCCCGACACGAGGCCGCTCCAGCCCGATGCGGGCCCTGGCCTGCTCGAGAACGGCGCCATCTGCTCCGACAAGTCGCGCTGCACGAGCGGGTACTGCGTGGACGGCGTCTGCTGCGAGGCCGCGTGCGACGGCACTTGCCGCACCTGCAACGCGCCGGGAAAGCCCGGGACCTGCGTCCTCGCCGAGAAAGGCCTCGACCCGCGCCAGCAGTGCGGCGGAAGCGACGCCACCTGCGGAGGCAGCTGCGACGGCCAGGGCGCCTGCTCCTTCACCAGGACGGGGACGAGCTGCGGCAAGGCCACCTGCTCGGCGGGACAGCTCTCGATCGGCAAGTGTGACGGCCAGGGCGGCTGCAAGACCGAGACGCAAGCCTGCGGCGGCTACGCCTGCGAGGCGACGGGGGACAAGTGCAAGACGAGCTGCGCCGACGCCAAGCTGGATTGCTCGGGCACCTTCCAGTGCGTGAACAAGGTCTGCACGGCGGACCAGCCGAACGGCGCGGTCTGCGGCACGAACCCCGCCGCCTGCAAGAGCGGCAAGTGCGTGGACGGCGTCTGCTGCGAGTCGGCCTGCGACGGAGCCTGCCAGCGCTGCAACGCCCCCGGCAAAGCCGGGACCTGCAGCCCCGAGGCGGATGGGACGCTCTGCGGAGCCGCGAGCTGCAGCGGCGCCTCGAAGAGCGTCCCGACCTGCACCACCGGCAAGTGCGAGCCCAAGCTCGCGAGCTGCGGACTCTACGGCTGCAACGGGGCGACGAGCGACTGCCGCGCCTCCTGCAGCGGGGACGGGGACTGCGCGGCCTCCGCCTACTGCGCGAACACCCAGTGCCTGGCCAAGAAGGGAAACGGCCTCGGCTGCGCCGGAAACAACCAGTGCCAGACGGGCATCTGCACCGCCGTCGAGAAGGTCTGCTGCGACTCCGCCTGCGCCGGCGCCTGCGACACCTGCGCGGGGAAGGCCGCCTGCAGCCGCAAGCCCCAGGGGACCCCCTGCGGCGCCGATAGCTGCGTGAACCAGGCCTACACGGCCTACCTCCAGAAGCAGCAGTGCAACGGCACGAGCAGCGCCTGCCAGACGGTCGTCTCGAGCCTCTGCGACCCGTACCGGTGCGCCCCCGGCGGGGCCGCCGCCTGCGCCACCGCTTGCTCCGACAACAACGGCTGCACGAGCCTCCTCTGCGACACCTACAACGCGCCGAACAACCGCTGCATCGCCTCCTCGTCGATCTGCTACGTGAAGCCCGGAGGCGGCGGCAACGGCTCCCATCCGACGACTCCCCTCGCCACGATGAACGCCTGCCTCGCGACGGGGAAGTCGTACCTCTCGATCGCCGACGGGACCTACAGCGAGAACCTGGACGTGAGCAGCCGCAAGGTGCACCTCGTGGCCGCCACCGTGCAGCCCGACGTGTACAACAACGCCTCGCCGACGGTGGTGAACAGCTTGCCGGGGAGCAACACCGCCCCCGCGCTCTGGGTGCACGGCGGCTCGGCCGAGGTCTACGTGCAGGGCCTCCGCTTCACGGGGGGAGCCCCGTCGGATGCCGCGATCTACCTGAACCCGGGTACCGTCGTGATGCGGAAGTGCACGGTGGACACCACCAGCGCCGGCGGATGCATCTACGGCCGCGACCTGGGCACCATCGACCTGGCCGACAGTCGGCTGACCTCCTGCTACAGCACGGGGATCACCACCTACGGCGGCAACCACGTCAAGCTGCTGCGCACGCGCATCAACGGGTCGGTGACCAGCGCCGGAGTGTCGTTCAGCGACACCGTCGGGACCGCGACCTTCGAGGCCTCGGAGATCGAGGTCAGCGACCACAACGCCTCTGGCCTCTACCTCGACGGGAAGTACGGTCTCAACGGCACGCGCATCTGGGTCTCTCGGGCGAAGGTGCAACGCAACCGCGGCGTCGGCATCTCCATCTCGAACGCGAAGGCGGGGCTCGCCGACGTGCTCAGCACCCACAACAGCAACGGCGTTTCCTTCTTCGAAAACCAAACGGTCTGCTCGCCCATCTGCAACACCATCGGCCACGGGGTCTGGAACCTGACCTCGGCTCACAACACGACCAACGAGCTCACCTGCGGCGCGGTGGCCGCCGCGACCTGGCGGATCTCCAACTCGATCCTCGCCAGCTGGAACAACGCTGCCTTCGACAACGGCCCGGGCTGCGCGCTGAGCTACACGCACGTCTACAACGCCGGGGTCTCCGGCGCGGACCCGCAGTTCGCCTCCTCTGCGGACTTCCACCTGCTGTCCACCTCCCCCTGCAAGAACGCGGGGGACCCGGGCTTCACTCCCCCGTCGAGCGCCGTCGACCTCGAGGGGAGCCCACGGAAGTTCGGCCCCGCGGTGGACCAAGGCGCCTACGAGCTGCAGGCCCCATGACCTCACGCACCCTCCTCGTCGTCTCGCTCCTCGCCCTCGCCCCCCGCGTCCGGGCGCAAGGCAACCTCCTGCTCGAGTCCCACGTGGGCGAGCGGCCGCGACAGACGCGCGAGCTCGTCGAGTACCTCACGGGGCAGCTCGGCGCCGAGAGCCCCGTCCATGGCGCCGCGCTCAAGCAACTGCTCGAGAGCCGCCTCTCGAGCGATCCCGGCCCCCTCGACGCCTCCGCCCAGCTCAAGCGCCTCGTCGACGCGGGGCGCCGGCAGTTCCTCGAGGGCGAGTACCAGACCGCGATCGTGACCCTCGAGCAGGCGCGACTGGGGCAGACCCGCCACACCGCGCTCCTGGCCGGGGACCAGGCGCTTCGCCAGCCCCTCTACCAGACCCTCATGTACCTGGCGCACGCCTACCTCCGCACGGGTCAGAACGAGAAGGCCGTGGAGCGGGTGAGCGAGGTGGTCCGCAGCTTCCCCGACCGGGACCTCTCCGTCGCCACCTTCGGGCCCCAGGTGGTGAAGCTCTACCGGCAGGTTCGCGCCGAGCTCGACAGGCAGCGCCGCACGAACCTCTCGATTCGCGCCGAGCCGGCCGGTTGCCTCGTCTTCCTCAACGAACGCTTCGTGGGCCTGAGTCCGGCCCGGGTCACCGGCCTCCCGCCCGGCCGCTACCGCGTCTACCTGCAGCGCCCCGGGACGCCCGGCCGCGTGCACAGCGTCAGCCTCGCGGGCGGCGAGGAGCAGCTCAACGTGGACTTCGCCCTGGACGCAGCGCTCCGCACCGAGCCCTTCGTCGGGCTGCGCTACGCCGACGAGGCGACGCGAGCCCAGCTGGAGGTCGAGCACGCCGCCACCGTGGGGCAGGCGCTGGACGCGACGCAGGTGACCCTGGTCGGCATCCGCCACCATCAGGGGCGACGCGTCCTGCAAGGGACGGTCGTGGCCGTAGCCACCGGCAGACCCCTCCGCTCGGGCATGCTCGCGGTGGAGCCCACCCCTCCCTCCCCCGCAGCCCTCCGCTCGCTCGGGCGCTTCCTCGCCTCGGGAGAGCGCGGGGCGGCCGTGATCGTGCGCCAGGATCTTTCTCGCGCCGCCCAGCCCCGCGAGGCGGCCCACGCCGACGGCCGGCGAGGCTTCTGGTCCCCCCGCGTCTGGCGCTGGATCACGCTCGGCCTGGGCGCAGCCGCGCTCGCCGGAGGAGTCACGCTTCTCGCGCTCGACGGACAGCGCTCCTGCGATCTTCCCGAAGGCGTCCGCTGCCCGGAGGGCCCCTACCAGACCCTCGCCCCCGGGCTCGGCCTGACCATCGGCGGCGGCGCGATGCTCGCGACCTCGGTCACGCTCTTCGTGGTGCAGGCGGTGCTAGGGCGCCGCGAGGCGCGAGCTCCGCGAGAGAGCGCGCGGGCCCTCCGGTCGGGCCTCCTTCACCCGCTGCTCGGTCCCGGGCGCGTGGGCCTCGGCGCCACGCTCCGCTTCTGACCGCCCGAGGGCGATCGACGTCCCGGCTAGGGCGCGGCGCTTAGCGGTACGAGGCGTTGATCGCCTGCACCTGCCGGTCGAACTGGGCCTGGCTGATCTGCCCCATTTTGAATTGGAGCTTTATTTCCAATAGCGCCGCGTCCCGCTTGCGCATCAGCTCCGACTTGCGCCGCTGATAGGTGAAGCGGCTGATCTGTCCCTTGTCGTGCAGCCGCTTCAGCTGACTCAGGCTCATCACGTCCCACGACATGGTGTCCTTGGAGAGCGTGGCGGTCAGGGTCCCGCTCCCTCGCGCCGGGACCCGGAGCTGCCCCTCGGTGTAGCCGTTCTTGAAGAGGCTGAGCTCCCGTCCCTGGCCGGAGGAGAGCTTGAGCGGCGTCCGCCCGAGGCGGTGACCTCTCTCGTAGACCTCCGCCCCGGGGGGCCGCGAGGTCACGGTCACCACGTGGCGACCCGTCCCTTCCGCGCTCGGGGGCGGCGCCGGTCCGGGCCCCGGCTCCCGCACGCCCTTCCGTCCGCTCCCGCGGCGCGGGTGTCCGGAGGCGCGCGCCGCACGAACCCCGCTCTTCCCCGCGCGGACCTCTTTCGGACCGTCGAGGTCGTGGTCCGTCGCCATGCGTCCCACGACGCGCGTCCCCGCCGCCGTCGTATCGGCCGTCGTACCCGGCTTGCCCCCAGGCCGCAGCGCCAGCAGCGTCCCCGCGTCGCGTCGCGCCCCCCCCGAGATCCCGGCCGTGGCGTCTCCCCGCTGCACCCGGCCTCCCCCTGGTCCCCCCGGCTTCTCCCCGGAGTCCACGAGCGCCAAGGTCAGCGCCACCCCCGCCAGCATCCCGGCCCCCATCCCGGCCACCCAGAGCCACTGCCGCGGCGGCAGCCACCTCGGCCCTCGCGCCGCGCCACCCCGTCCTTGGCGCTCAGCCCCCTTCGCTCCACCTCCGCGTCGGGTGGCCTTCCGACCGCGCACCGGTGTCGGCCGTCGACCGTCACCCTCCCCGCCCGCGCCCTCGTCCCCTCCGTCCAGGTCCCAGACCTCGTCGTCCCCCAGCGCCTCGACCGACCCCGTCTTTCGCGTCAGCGCGTCCCGCAGCTCGTACGCCAGATGCATTGCGGTCTTCGGTCGGTCGTCGGCCTCCTTGCTGAGCGCACGCAGGATTACCGCCTGAACCGCGGTCGGGATCTCGGCCCGCAGCTCCTTGGGAGGTCGCGGCTGCTTGGTGAGCTGCGCGATGAGCACCTCCTTCGCCGATTGACCGACGAAGGGAGCCGTCCCCGCGAGCATCTCGTAGAGGATCGTCCCGAGAGCGTAGACGTCGGTGCGCTGGTCCACGGGCTGACCGGAGGCCTGCTCGGGAGACATGTACGCGGGGGTGCCGAGGATCATCCCGGCGCGCGTGAGCCGGGCGTCCTTGTGGTCCGTGAGCAGCGCGATGCCGAAGTCGAGCAGCTTGACCGTCTCGCCGGCGCCGTCCTCGGTCGGCTCGAGCAGCACGTTCTCGGGCTTCAGATCGCGATGGACGATCCCCTTGCGGTGGGCGGCGTAGAGCCCCTCGGCGATCTGAATGCCGATGCGGTAGGCGCGCTCGAGCTCCATCGGCCCCTGGCATTCCTCGATGGCGCTGCGCAGGCTCTGGCCCGCGAGGAACTCCATCACGAGGAAGCAGTCGCCGTCCTCGGTCACACCGAAGTCGAAGACCTTGACGATGTGCTCGTTCTCGACGCGACTCGCGGCCCGCGCCTCGAGGAAGAAGCGGTTCACGAGGTCCTTGTCGGCCGCGTGCTCCCGATGAAGCATCTTCAAGGCCACAATGCGGTTGTCGAGCAGGGAGTGCTCGGCCTTGTAGACCACTCCCATCCCGCCGTCTCCCACGCGGTCGAGGATGCGGTAGCGCTCGATCACGCCGTCGCTCTCCACGAGCGGCTGTCCGTCCCTCAGGCAATGGGTCTGCGTGCGATAGAAGGAGCCGCACCAGGGGCAGGCTTTGACCGCCGAGATCATGCCTGTCGCGAACTCTCCGAGAGCCTCGGGTCGCGCGGGTCGCCCGAGCGTCTCATCCGCCCTCTCCCGCGAGCCTCGGCCGCTTGAGCCGCGCGAGCTGCTCCGCGGTGACCCTCAGGTGGCCGCCCGCCTGCCCGTGCCGCACGAGCTGGAGCTCGGCCAGGATGGAGAGCGCGATCTCCGCCGGGGAGCGCCCTCCGAGCGCGAGGCCGACCGGCGCGTAGAGCCGCGGCAGGAGGGGCCCGAGGTCGATCCCCTCGCCCTCGAGCTGTCGCAGGATCGTCAGCGCCTTGCGTCGGCTCGCCACCACCCCGACGTAGCGACAGGGGAGGCCGACGGCGGCCCGTAGCGCGGGGGTGTCGCGGTCTCGCGTGGCGATCACGAGGTACGAGCTCTCGCTCCAGGCCACGCGCGGGTAGGCCTCCTCGGGGGAGAGATTCAGCACCTCCGCGCCCGGGTAGTTCTCGGCGTTCGCCCATTCCATCCGGTCGTCGATCACCGTGACACGGTAGTCGAGGCCGCGCACGAACCGCGCGAGCTCGAGGTGGATGTGCCCCGCTCCGACGAGGACGAGCTGCGGCTGCGGCGTATGGACCTGCACGAAGAGCTGCGCCTTTCCTCCGCACATCATGCCGATCCCGCCCGCCTCGGCGTCGGTCAGGTGGTAGGTGAAGCTCCGGTGCTTCCCCTCGGCGATCGCCGCGCCGCACTCCGCCAGCGCCTGGTGCTCGATCGCCCCGCCCCCCACCGTGCCCGCGAGAAGCTTTCCCCCGCGGCCCACGAGCATCGTCGCGCCGACCGCGTTCGGGATCGAGCCGCTCGCGCCCACGATGGTGGCCGTGGCGCACGCCTCGTTGCGCTCCAAGAGCTCGCGCAGTAAGCGATAGAGCTCGACCATCCGCTACCCGATGCGCCGCAGCGACGGGGGAGAAGAGGTGCTCTCCTGAAGCGCGCGCCAGACGCGCTCCGCCGTCGCCGGCGTCTCGGTGACTTGCCGACCGATGGCGTCGCTGATCGCCCCGAGGATCGCAGGCACCGCCGCGATGAGCGGCGGCTCCCCCACGCCCCGCGCACCGTACGGACCTTCGGGGTCGGGCCGCTCAACGATCACGGCCTCGATGGCCGGGACGTCCACGATGGTCGGGATGATGTAATCCGTGAAGCTCGCGTTCAGGATGCGTCCCTCCTTGACCACGAGCTCCTCCATCAGCGCCATCCCGAGTCCCTGCGCCACGCCCCCCTCGATCTGCCCCGCCACCTGTTGCGGATTGATCGCGCGCCCGACGTCGTGCGCGGCGACGTGGCGCTCCACGGTCACCTCGCCGGTCTCCACGTCCACGAGCACCTGCGCGACGTGGCTCGCGAACATGTAGGTGATGAAGGCCCGCGGCGACTTCCCCGTTTCGGCGCTCGGCGCGAGCGTCCCGGGCTTGTAGAGAGCGGAGGCCTCGAGCGAGTACCCCCGCTCCCGCGCGTGGTGCACGGCCATGCTCATCGGCATGCACACCGTCGGATCCTCGAGCCCGACGAGCTGCCCCTCTCGCAGCACCAGCTCGTCCCAGTGGAGCCCCGTCGAGATGGCCGCCGCGTCGAGGAGCTGGCGCGCCACCTCGGCCGCCGCCAGCCGCACGGCGTTGCCGCTGAAGACCGTCTGCCGCGTCGCCGAGGAGGACCCCGATTCCGGAGTGCACCCCGTGTCCCCCCCGACCACACGCACGTGATTCGGCGGGAGCCCGAGCTCCTGGGCCGCGATCTGAGCCAGCAGCGAGTGCAGTCCCTGCCCGAAGTCCACGCCTCCGCTGAAGACCTCGGCGTAACCGTCCTCGGCGATGCGCACGCGCGCCCGCGAGGCGTCGGGGAAACCGTCGCCGTACCCGAGCCCGAAGCAGATCGTGCTCACCCCGAAGCCTCGCCGCAGGTGCGGCGCCGGCGCCGCGTGGTTCCGATGGCTCCAGCCGAAGCGCTCGAGGGCGGCGTCGAGACAGTCGCTCGCGCCCGCCACCGGGATACGCTGACCGGTGGTGACGTCGTCGCCGTCG
This sequence comes from Deltaproteobacteria bacterium, assembly GCA_020848905.1. Taxonomy (NCBI): domain Bacteria; kingdom Pseudomonadati; phylum Myxococcota; class Myxococcia; species Deltaproteobacteria bacterium. The sequence goes on along the minus strand of JADLHG010000033.1, from coordinate 168,976 downwards.
CGAAGCAGGTTCTTGCGCTTGAGCTCGATGAGGTCCACGCCGAGCGTGCGCGCCAGCTTGTAGACCATCCCCTCGTAGGCCACGGCCATCTGACAGGCCCCGAAGCCGCGCATCGCCCCCGTGGGACAGGTGTTGGTGTAGACCGAGACGCCGTCGCACGAGATGTTGGGGACGCGGTAGGGGCCCGTGCAGTGGCTGACCGCCTTGCGGAGCACCGCGGGCCCCGTCGAGGCGTACGCCCCCTCGTCGGAGTAGACGACCACCTTGGCCGCGGTGATCGTCCCGTCTCGCTGGGCCCCGAGCGTGTAGTGGATACGGATCGGGTGTCGCTTGTGGCGCGCCCGCATCGACTCCTCGCGGCTGTAGGCCAGGCGCACCGGCCGTCGCAGCTCGAGCGTCGCCAGTCCGAGGTAGATCTGGATCGAGATGTCCTCGCGCCCGCCGAAGGCTCCGCCAGACGGCGGCTGCACCACGCGCACCCGCTCCACGGGCACCCCGAGCGCCAGCGCGATCAGGCGGCGCTCCTCGTGCACCCACTGCCCGGCGGCGTGGATCACGACCGTCTCCCCGTCGAGCTCGGCCATCCCCGCCTCCAGGTCGAGGAAGGCGTGGTCCACCCCGCGCAGGTTGAAGACCTCCTCCACCACGACCTCTGCGCCAGCCAAGGCCCGGTCGGCGTCGCCCTTGCGAATGAGCTGCGAGGCGCAGACGTTGCCCTCGGCGTGGATCGGATACGACCCCGGGGCGAGCGCTTCGTCCAGCGATCCCACCACAGGCAGGAGCTCGGCCTCCACCCGCACCGCGCGACAGGCCTCCTCTGCGAGCTTCGGCGTCACGGCCACCACGACGCCGAGCGCGTCCCCGAGGTAGCGCACCCGGTCGGTGCAGAAGACCGGGTGGTCGCGGCGGATGAGTCCGTGCCGGTTCGTCCCCTTGACGTCGGCGGCGGTGTAGACCGCCACCACCCCCGGCGCGCGCCGGGCCGCCTCCACGTCGATTCGTTTCAAGCGGGCGTGCGCGTGCGGACTGCGGATGACCGCGGCGGAGAGGACCTCGGGCCCCGCCAGGTCGCCCCCGAAGCGGGTCTCGCCGGTCACGCGACCGAGCGCATCGAACCTGCGAATGCTCTGACCGATGCTCACCGCCGACCTCCTGCCGCGGCAGCCTCCCGTCGCCCGTGCTCCCCGGCCTTCTGCACTGCCTCCACGATCTTCACGTATCCCGTGCAGCGGCAGAGGTTCCCTTCGAGCGCGCGCCGGATCTCGTCCGCCGAGGGGTCGGGATTCCGTTCCAGCAGCGCCGCGGCGCTCACCAGGAGCCCCGGCGTGCAGTAGCCGCACTGCACCGCCCCGGCGGCGATGAAGCTGTCCTGCACCGGGTGGAGCCGATCGTCCGTGGCGAGTCCTTCCACGGTCACCACGGCGCGCCCGTCCACCTGCGGCGCCAGCACCAGGCACGAGGTGACCGGCGCCCCGTCGAGGAGCACCGTGCAGCTCCCGCATTCGCCCTCCAGGCACGCCCCCTTGGTCCCCGTCAGGCGCAGGCGCTCCCGCAGCACGTCGTAGAGCGTCTCCGTCGGCTCCACGCGCAGCTCGTGGCGCACGCCGTTCACGGTGAAGCTGACCGGCCAGGTGGCCTCCTCCGCCCCCGCACGCTTGCCGTCGCTCATCTGTGACCTCCCTGGGCCAGCTCCGTGAGGAGCCGGCGCGTCAGCGTGCCGGCCATCGCGCGCCGGTACGCCTCGCCCCCTCGATGATCGGTGATCGGCGTGACCGCTTGCTCCGCGAGCTCCGCCGCGCGCGCGATCGCCGCCTCGGTCAGTCCTTGCTGGTCGAGCAGCGCTTCGGCCTTCGCGATCCGCAGCGGCACCGGCGCGGCGCACCCGACAGCCAGCGCCACGTCTCCTCCCGGACCGACCGACGCCGCCGCCATGACCACCGAGATCGCGACCGCCCCGCGCTTGCCGAGCTTGTAGAAGACGCTCCGCCGCCCTAAGGGGACGTGGACCGCGCGCAGCAGCTCGTCCGGGGCCAGGCTCGTGCGGCCCGGCCCGACGAACACCTGTTCGAGGGGCACCCGGCGACGCCCGCGCCGGCTGAGCAGCTCGGCCTCGGCCTTGAGCGCGAGGAGCGCGACCGTCACGTCCCCCGCCGGCGACGCGGTCCCGATCTGTCCCCCCACGGTGCCGAGGTTCCGGATCTGCGGCCCTCCCACGGTCTCCGCCGCGGCCGCGAGCGCCGTCTCCTTGCAGCGCTCGAGCCGCGCATGCGTAACGCGCGCCCCGACCACGAGGTGACCGTCCCGTTCCTGGAGCTCGTCGAGACCCGGCACGCGGCTCAGGTCGATGAGGTTCTTCACCTCGAGCTTCCCCTTGCGCAGGCCGACCACGAGGTCCGTTCCCCCCGCGAGAAACGTCCCGTCGCCCCCCAGGCGAGCCTTGAGCTCCAGAGCTTCGTCGATGCTGCGCGGTTGATGGTACATGGCGGACCCTGAGGCGACCCGGTCGGGTCGTGCACGCTTCGAAGCAGCGCCAAAATCTTAGGTTACCAAAGGAATCCCGGCGATGTAAGGGCGGCCGCCCCCCGCCCCCCTCTCGAGCCAATGGGCGACAATCACTCGTGATTGTGATGGCGGTGGGGCTCGCCTTCCTCCTCCTCGGAGCAGACCGACGGGAAGCGCTCCCCGTCGGCGGTGACGGCCCACTTCCAGATGGGGACCTCGCGCTTCAGGCGCCGGACGAAGAAGGTCATCGCCTCGAGCCCCTCCGCGCGGTGGCAGGACCAGATCACGACCCGCAGCGAGGCTTCGCCCACGCCGATGCGCCCCACGCGATGCCAGCAGAAGAGGTCTCGGATCGGAAAACGCGCCGCCGTCTCCTCGGCCACGCGCCGCAGCTGGGCCTCCGCCATCTCGGGGTAGTGCTCGTACTCGAGCGCGACGATCGGTCGCCCGTGCTCCTCCGCGCGCACGCGGCCGTGAAAGATGAGCTCCGAGCCGTCGTCACGACGACCGTCGTCGCTGCCCAGCTCCGGCAGCGGCCCTGTCACCACGTGCGCCGCGATCACCCTAACCTCCCTGCATCGGTGGGATGAGAGCCACCTCGTCCCCGTCGGAGAGCGGCGTCTCTTTCTCGACGAACTGCTGATTCACCGCCAGGCGAAAGACCATCCGCGCGAGCGACGGGCCGAGGCGCGCCCGGATCTCGCGCTCGAGATCCGCGGCCCGGCTCCCGTGCGGCAGCTCCAACGAGAGGAGCTCCTGCCCGAGGAGGTGCTTCACGTGCGAGAAGCAGCGGAGCGTCACCGTGATCTGCTGCGCCATGTCAGCTCCCTTTCGCCGAGCCCGCCACGTGGGCCCCGGGAAGGAGCCGCGCGCGGAGCGCCTCGCCGTCAGTCAGGTCCTGCGCCCCCGGCCCCGCCTCGAGCAGCGCGTTTGCCCCGAGCGCGGCCGTCAGCATGTGCGAGCCGTGTCGCGGCGTCGCCGCGGCGTATAGCCCCTCCCGCTCGACCCAGACCCGCCCGAAGAGGAAGCGGTGCAGCTTGCCCTCGCGCGGAAAGGTCCCAACGAGCCGCGCGGAGACCTTCTCGCCGAGCGGGCGACCCGAGAGTCGCGCCAGCGCGGGCCACACGTACTCCAGAAAGCACACCAGCGACGAGACGGGGTTCCCCGGCAGACCGAAGAAGGCCCGCCCGGGTCCCGCGGCGAAGAGGAGCGGCTTGCCCGGCTTCTGCGCCACCTTCCAGAACCGCTGCTCGAAACCGAGGGGGACCACGACCTCGCGGACGAAGTCGAACTGCCCCATCGACACGCCGCCCGAGGAGACCACCACCTCCGCGCGCTCCGATGCGCGCCGGAACGCCGTCTCGAGCGCCGGCCGGTCGTCGCGCACGCGCTCCGCCGTAACGACCTCCGCGCCGACGACGCGCAGCAGCTCGCCAAGCACCGTCAGGTTCGAGTCGTAGATCTCGCCGGGGCCGAGCGGTTCGCCGGGCGAGCGGAGCTCGTCCCCGGTGCAGAGGAGCGCCACGCGGGGCCGTCGCCAAACCCGCGCCTCGGTCCAGCCGAAGCTCGTCGCGACCCCCAGCTCGGCCGCCCCGAGGCAGGTCCCCTCGGCGAGCACCGTCGTCCCCGCCTCGAGCTCCTCCCCCTCGCGCCGCACGTTCTGACCGGCGCGCGCCGGCCGCGAGAAGGTGACCGGCGTGCGCTCGAAGCCGCTCGTCTGCTCCACCATCACGACCGCGTCCGCCCCCTCGGGGAGCGGGGCTCCGGTCATAATCTGCGCGCACTCGCCCGGCCCCAGCGCCGCGCTCGTCGGGTGACCCGCGCCAACCACGACGCGTCGCTCGAGCAGCACCGGCGCCTCGGCGGTGGCCCCCTCCAGCTCGGCGGCCCGCACGGCGAAGCCGTCCATCGCGGAATTGGTGAAGCGCGGCTGGCCGAACGGGGCGACCAGCGGCTCCGCCAGGACGCGCCCGCTCGCCTCCTGAAGCGCAACGCGCTCCGCCTCGGGCCGCCAGAGCGCCTGCTCGATCAGTCCGTGCGCCTCTGACACCGCGATCATCGGTCCCGCTCCACCGCCCCGGCGACGAACGTCCCGCTGCGGCCCCCCTGCTTCTCGAGCAGCCGGACCCCCTCGATGCGCATCTCGCGATCCACCGCCTTGCACATGTCGTAGATCGCGAGCGCGGCCACGCTGACGGCCACGAGCGCCTCCATCTCCACCCCCGTGGCCTCCGTGACGCGCGCCGTCGCCTCGAGGCGCAGCCCGTCCGCCGCCGGCGCAATCTGGACGTCCAGCCAGCTGAGGCAGAGCGGGTGACAGAGGGGAATCAGCTCCGCCGTGCGCTTGGCGGCCTGGATGCCGGCCAGCTTGGCGCAGGAAAGGACGCTCCCCTTGGGAACCGCGTCGCCCAGGATCGCCTCGAGCGTCTCGGGGCGCATGCGCACGTACCCCTCGGCGCGGGCCGACCGCTCCGTCCGCTGCTTGTCCGTCACGTCCACCATCCGAAGCTCGCCGCGGGCGTCCAGATGCGAAAGGGTCGTCATGCGTCTGCTCCTCACCCACCGATCTGGGTCATGCTCGTGCGCGGGGGACCGCTCTGGGAGGCCTTCTGGGCCGCCCAGCCGTCCACGAGTTTCTGCCGCATCGCGTGACAGATCAGCTCTCCGAGTTCCTCGTCGGTCGCACCGCCGCGGAGCAGCGGGCGCAGGTCGTGCTCCTCGCCGGAGTAGAGGCAGTTCCGGATGCACCCGTCGGCGGTGAGACGAATGCGGTTGCAGCTCCCGCACAGGCTGCGCGTGTAGGACGGGATCACGGCCACCTTCCCCGCGTGCCCGGGCAACCGATAGACGTGCTCCTCGGTGCTCGAGCCGGACTCCGCCGCCAGGTCGGGGTGCGCCTCGCGCAGTCGCGCGACGATGAGTTCGCTACCGAAGTACCGCCCGCGCTTCCAGACCTGGTGCTCGTCGAAGGGCATGAGCTCGATGAACCGCACCGTGAGCGGCGCTGTCCGCGTCAGCGCGGCGAAGTCCAGAAGCTCGTCGTCGTTGAACCCGCGCATCACCACGACGTTGACCTTCACCGACGGGAACCCGAGGGCGAGGGCGTGCCGCACGCTCTCCAGCACCTTCCCCGCGCCGGGGCGCCGCGTGATCTGCAGGAAGCGCTCCTCGCGGAGGGAATCCAGGCTGACGTTGAGACCTCGAAGCCCGGCCGCGAGCAATCCGTCGGCCCGCTCGCGCAAGAGCACCCCATTCGTGGTCAGGTGGACCGATTCGACCCCCGGCACGCGCACCATCCCCGCCACGAGCTCCCCGATCTCCTTGCGCACCAGCGGCTCGCCGCCCGTCAGGCGCACCTTCGTGACGCCGAGGCCCGCCGCCACGCGCACCACGCGCAGGAGCTCGTCGGCCGAGAGAAGGTGCTCTCCGGCCTTGAAGTCCACCCCCTCGGGGGGCATGCAGTAGACACACCGGAGGTTGCACGCCTCCGTCACCGCGACGCGGAGGTAGTCGAAGACGCGCCCGAAGCGGTCCCGGATCTCGGTGCGAGGAGGTACGTCGGTCATCCGAGCTCTGTGCGCACGTCGGCGCGCGCAGAGCATGCCCCATCTCCGGGACCCAGACCAGCGCCAGCGGACCACGGATAGAAGGCCCTTCCCTCGCCGCGACGGACACGGCGACGGACGCCTCGACGCCCACGATGGACCGGAATATCCTGATCCGAGCCACCACCCGATGGAGTCGGCCGATGATCGCCCCCCATGGCTCCGACGTCCTGCGCCCGCTCCTGGTCGAGGACGCCACCGAGCACGCACGCCTCACGCGCGAAGCGAGCGCCCTGCGCGCCGTGCCCGTCTCCTCCACGGCGGCGGCGAACGCCGTGATGCTCGGGAGCGGGTACTTCACCCCCCTCGAGGGCTTCATGGACCTGGACCAGGCGGTCGAGGTGGCCGACAGGCTACGTCTTCCGACGGGGCTCTTCTGGCCCGTCCCGATCCTGAACCTCGTCCCGGCGAGCGCCCTCGGACCCGGGGTGACCCCGGGGGAACGGATCGCGCTGCTCGACCCGGGGGTACCCGGCGGCCCTCCGCTGGCGATCCAGACCGTGGCCCGGACGGAGGCCGTCTCCTCCTCGCTCCTCGAGCGCATCGTGCGCCAGGTCTTCGGCACCACGGACCCCGCCCACCCGGGAGTGCGTGCCTGGAGCTCGGCCGGAGACACACTCGTCTCGGGGCCGATCCAGGTGCTGAACCATTCCTACTTTCGCGACGATTTCCCCGACACCTTTCGTACGGCGCCGGAGCTGCGTCAGACCATCGCCGACCTCGGCTGGAAGAAGGTCGTGGCCTTTCAGACGCGCAACCCGATGCACCGGGCGCACGAGGAGCTGTGCCGCATGGCGCAGGCCGCCCTCGGCGCCGACGGCATCTTGATCCACATGCTGCTCGGCAAGCTCAAGCCCGGGGACATCCCGGCCGACGTGCGGGACGCGTCCATCCGCACGCTGGTCGACCGCTACTTCCCCGAGCGCTCGGTGCTCGTGGCCGGCTACGGCTTCGACATGCTCTACGCCGGGCCCCGCGAGGCGCTCCTGCACGCGCTCTTCCGGCAGAACGCGGGGTGCACCCACCTCATCGTGGGGCGCGACCACGCCGGTGTAGGCAGCTACTACGGCCCCTTCGACGCGCAGACTATCTTCGACGCGCTCCCGATGGGGGCGCTCGAGATCGAGATCTTTCGCGCAGACCACACGGCGTGGTCCCGCAAGCTGGGCCGCGTCGTGATGATGCGCGACTGCCCGGACCATACCCCCGAGGACTACGTCACGCTCTCCGGCACCAAAGTGCGCGAGCTGCTCGCCGCCGGGCAGGACCTGCCCGAGGAGTTCACCCGTCCCGAGGTGGCGGAGATCCTGCGCGCCTACTACCGCTCGCAGGACGGCTAGAAGGGGTAGCGGCCGAGGCTCAGGGCCCTCAGGAGAGGGCCAGCTTCAGCCGCGCGCGGAGCTCCCAACCCGTCTGGCTGAGCGCGAAGTCCGCCAGGTCGGCCTCCGCCTCCGGCTCCAGACTGCCCGCGATGCGCATCGCCAGCCCCACGTCTCCGCAGGCGAGCCAGCCCACCCGATCGGCGGTGCGCTGCGTGCCCCGCAGCCAGACCCCGAGGTTGAGCCGTTCGGTTCGCGCCTGCAGCCCCGACAAGACCTTCTTGATCGCCTGGCGCAGCTCCCCACGCCCCTCCAGCTCCCGACGAACCTCCGCCACCTCTCCCGATGGGTCGGGGACCTCGAGCTTCGGATAGCTCGCGGCGAGGCCCGCGAGCACGTAGGTCTTGAGCTGCCCCTTCGACCGCCACGCGGCCACCACGCGCCCCGGCGAGAGGAGCCAGAGCGTCCGCCCGAGGCGAAACCGGAGCTCGGTCTCGTCGTCCCCATAGAGCGCCGCGGCCCCGACGAGGAGCAGCGGCGGGTCGAGCCCCACCCCCTCCCTGTTCCCGCCGAGCGGCGACTGCAGCATGACCGTCGGCCGCGTCACGCCGAGCTGCGAGGCGAGGTCTCCCAGGATGCGGCGAAAGAGCTCCGGCTGGCCCGCCTCGGGCAACGGCGTCCCCTCGAGGCCGAGCGTCTCCGGACGCAACGGGTGCAGCCTGTGGATGAGCGGGCCCAGCTGTCGGAAGAGCAGCGTGAGCGCGGGCTCCTCCTCCGGGTGCCGGAAGAGCTCCTCGACCTCGGGGGTCAGCCGGCCGGAGTGCAGCACCGGGCGCTGTCCGCGGCGCGCCGCGACGAACTGGCGCTCCTCGTCGCTCGCCACCTGGCGCTGGACCGCCACCGCGGCCGTGACGAAGGCCGCGTCCGTGCGGTCCGCGCGAAGGTGCAGCAGGAAGAGCTCGTGCAGGGGTTCCACGTGCTGCGGGTCGGTGCGCAGGAGCGCGCGGTAACCGAGCACCGCCTCCGGCCAGCGGTCCGGGTCCACCGCGTTCATGGCCGCGATGCTCGTCCGGAGCACGCGATCCTCGGGGTCGAGGCGCAGGGCGGCCTCCGCGGCGAGCCGCGCCTTCTCCCGATCGCCGAGACGCTCGAGGTAGAGCTGAACCAGCCGCTTCCACAGCTTGCCGGCCCACTCGGGGTCCTGGCCCCCGAGGACGTGGAGCGTGCGTCGGTACTGCTGCTCGAGGTCTGGAAGCCGATCGAGCGAGAGGAGCAGACGCTCCGCCTCATCGAAGGCCTCCTGCATGGTGGGGTCCACGCCGATCGCCGTCTGCAGGTGGCCGACCGCCTCCTCGGGGTTCCCGACGATTTCGCTGATCCGCGCCGCCACCAGGTGCGCCGCGGTCAGCTCGGGCTGCGACTCGAGCGCCGCCTGCACCCGGATCATCGCCTCCTCTGCGGCCTCGGGAGATGGCTCCACGGACATGAAGCGCGCGAGCGCCGCGAAGACCTCGTACTCCGGCTGCGGGTCGAGCGCCACGGCGCGCTCGAAGGCCTCTGCCGCCTCAGAGAAGCGCCCCGCCTCGAGGAGCACCTCGCCCTTGCGGTACCTCTCCTCGCCCTGCAACGCGGCGTTGCGCTGCGAGTGGTCGACCCCGCCCTTCAACTGGAGGTCGTACGCGGCCCGCTCCTGCGGGTCCGAGAGGATGGCGAAGGCCTCGTCGAGACGACCGCGGATCTCCTCGAGCCGGCCGTAGGCGTCCTCGCCGAGCTCTTCCCGCCGGTAGCGTCCGAGGTCGAACTGCTTGCGCTTGATCTGGTAGGCCACCTCGATCCCGTCGGGCGCGGTGTCCGGAATCACTCCCAGGACCTGGTAGTGCGTCGCGTCGTGCACCCCGAGGTAGGTGGACTCGATGACCTGTCGAGCCAGGTCGAGCTCCGCCGTCTCGACGCGCCTCGGTCGTCGCTTCGCCGACGACGGGGAACGCGCGGGAGGCGGCTCCACGGGCGCCTGGGGCAGCACCGCCTCGGCCGTCGAGGGGGGCAGGTCGGGGAGGACGAGCAACCCCGAGTCCTCGTACCGCGCATCCGCCGCCGCTGCCACGGCTCCCGGTCGCACCGCCTCCCGGGGCGGCGTCGCGAGGGCCGCGAAGGACCCCGTGAGCGGCTTGATCGTGCCCGACGAAATGAGCGCGGCCGACGACGCGGCCGACGACGGCGCGACGAGCACGTCGAGCGGCACGTCCTCGACCGAAACCGCCACCGGGACCGCCGCGGCCACCGCCACCGGGTCGCGCAGCTCGGCGAGCCCGCACTGCAGCAGCACGTCGAGCTGCAGCACCGCGTCGCGGAAATCCACCGCGTGCATCAGCGCACCGATCGCCACCCCCGGGCCCATACGCGAGATCACCGCGTCCCCGTAGACCGACTGGTAGATGCCGCGAAAATGCTCGAAGCGAGGCAGCAGCGCGACCCCGTGCGCCGCCTGGTGGATGAGCTGCCCCGTCGCCGCCTCGAGACTCGGGTTGCGCTTGAGCCCTTCGAAGACCAGCCAGACCGGATCGAGCGTGCAGTTCGGCACCTGCGACCCGACCTGCGCGTCGGCCACGAAGGCCCAGCTCCCCTCGCGCCAGCGCAGACAGACCTCGATCTTGTACTGCGTCTGCGCCACCAGCTCCGCCATGACGTCCTGCTCGGAGAGAAAGCCGAGCCGCACCAGCGCCTCCCCGTACTTGATCTGGCGGCGCTGCGATTCGGTGAGCGCTTGCTGGTACTGGTCGAGCGTCAGCCCGCCGCGACGGACGAGGAGCTGCCCGAGCGTCTCGGCGCGCACGTTCGACTGCACGAAGATCGGGTGCCCCACCATCAGGTAGATCACCTTGCGCACGCTGCCGTGCTTCAGCTCGAGCGTCCCCGAGTGCAGATTCTCGAGCGCCTCGAGGAGCAGCTGGGCGAGCGAGGTCTGACTCAGGGACCCGGCTCGGTCGGGGCTACGCTCGGGCGTCTCGACGAGCGCCGGGGCAGCCGCCCGGGTCGTCGGAGCCACCGACGCGCCTGCCATGGCCTGTGCCATCGTGGTGAGCGGCGATGGTCCGGCCTCCGCCCCCTGGCGCCCGTCCTGAACCCCCGTGACGCGGTCGGGCAGGGTCAAGCGCGACGGAGTGGGCGTGGGACCCGCAGCCGGCGTCTCCAGCCGGGATGGCCGCGGCTCGGGCGCCGCCGGTCCGCGCCGCATCTCGCCCGCCTCGGCCCGGCGGGAGAGGAGCTGGCGCACGAGCTGGCCGAGCTGCCGCGGGCTGAAGGGCTTGAGCATCACCGCGACATGGTGGTCGAGCTCGAGGCGCCGGAGCGTCTTCTGGTCGCGCACCACCGCCGACGTGACGAGGATCGGGACCTTGGCTCCCTCGGGCAGACGACGGACGTTGTTCACGAGGTCGAACCCGCTCATGCGCGGCATGATCAGGTCGGTGATGAGCAGGTCCGGGTGATGCTTGCGGAAGAGATCGAGTCCCTCCTGCCCGTCCGCCGCCCCGATGACCTCGATGTTCAGGTACCGCAGCATCTGGTCCCGGACCAACACCTGCTCGACGATGCGCCGAGTATGGATGTCGTCCTCGACGACCAGCACTTTGGGTGCTTGCACGCCCATTGGATACCAGATTTCCCGCCGGCGTGCACGGGGCGTGCGCGAGAGCCTATCCGACGGCGATTCGGGCCATCGGCTGCACCGTCACGGTGGGCAGCAGCTCGTTGTACGAGAGCACCGCGAGGTCCGGGAAGTCGGTCTCGATGAGGCGCCGCACGTAGCGTCGGACGTCCACCGTCGTCAGGACCACCGGGAGGGGCTCCTCCCCCGGCCAGCCGCCGACCTGCGCGTGAAAGGCCTGCAGGATGTCCCTCCCGAGCTCGGGCTCGAGGGCCAGGTAACTCCCCTTCGGGGTGCGCTGGATCGAGTCGCGCACCGTCTGTTCGATCATGGGGTCGAGGAGCAGCGCTCGGATCTGCTGGCTCGGGCCGGCGTAGCGGTAGCTCACCTGCCGGCGCAGCGCCCCCCGCACATACTCCGTCAAGACCACGGGGTCCTTCTCGAGCGGTCCCCATTCCGCGAGGCAGTGCAGCACCTCGCGCAGGTTGCGGATGCTCACCCCCTCCTCCACGAGGCGGCGGAGGACCTCCGAGAGCGTGTGGATGGAGATCAGCTTGGGGACAACCTCGTGCACGAGCGCAGGGTGCGTCGCCTCCAGCTTGTCGAGGAGCTGCTGGGTCTCCTGGATCCCGATCAGCTCCGAACCGTGAAGCCTTAGCACGCGTCCGAGGTGCAGCACGAGCTGTGTCGGCGCCTCGACGAGCTGCACGCCGAGCGAGGCCAGACGCGCCGCCTCCGCCGCAGCCACCCGGCAACAGGGGGGGGCGACGCCGGGCGCCTCGACCGGAAACGGGGCCGAGACTCCGAGCTCCGCGAGCTGCGCCGGCCCCGCGAGCGCGAGTACGGTCTCCGGCACCAGGGCCCCGCTCGCTACCGGCACCTCCGCCAGCAGGATCCGGTATTCCTCCGGGCCAAGGAGCGCCGGCCCGGGGCGAACGTGCACCCCAGGGAGGATCAGCCCGAGCTCCGTGTTGAGCAGCTCCCGCAGCCCGGGGACGAGCTCTCGCAGAAACCGCCCCCCCTCGCTCGACGCATCCACGAGCGAGGCGAGCGCGCTGCCGACCTCCAGGGCCACGGCGCTCGGCATCGTCACCTCGTCCTCCGGCGCCTCCTCGCCCGACGCGTCGCCCGGCGCCGCCTCTCGCTGACCTCTTCGCCCTCGGCCGCCGCGCGCACCCTTCGCCGCCACGCGCCCCTCGGCCTGACGCCGCTTCACGAGGTAGGTCGCGCCCCCGGCCACGACGGACAGGAGCAGAAACGGCACCGCGGGCAGCCCCGGAACGGCGGCCAGCAGGGCGAGCAGCCCCGCCGCGATACCGATGGCGCGCGGCTGCGCGAGCACCTGTTGCCCGATGTCCTGACCCAGGTGCGAGCTGCCATCCTCGGAGGCCACGCGCGTGACCACGATCCCCGAGGCGATGGACATCAGCAGGGCCGGGATCTGGCTCACCAGCCCGTCCCCGATGGTGAGCACCGAGTAGAGCTGTGCCGCCTCACCGGCGGACATCCCCCGCTGCAGCACGCCGATGAGCAGTCCTCCGACGATGTTCACGATCGCGATCAGGATGCCGGCGATCGCATCCCCTTTGACGAACTTCATCGCGCCGTCCATCGAGCCGTAGAGCTGCGACTCCCGCTGCAGCGACGCGCGGAGCTTGCGGGCGTCGTCCATCTCGATCGCCCCGGCCCGCACGTCCGCATCGATGGCCATCTGGCGCCCCGGCATGGCGTCGAGGGTGAAGCGCGCAGCGACCTCGGCCACGCGCTCGCTCCCCTTGGCGATCACCACGAACTGGATGAGGGTCAGGATGAGGAAGATCACGGCCCCGACCACCAGGTTTCCCGCCACGACGAAGTTGCCGAAGCTGTAGATCACCTCTCCCGCATCGGCTTGCAGCAGGATCAGGCGCGTCGAGGAGACATTCAGCCCCAGCCGGAAGAGCGTCGTGATGAGAAGGATGCTCGGAAAGGCCGCGATGCGCAGCGCGTTGGGGACGTAGATACTCACCAGGAGCATCACCACCGAGATGGCGATATTCGAGGTGATGAGCAGGTCCAAGACAAAGGTGGGCAACGGGATGATCATCATCCCGACGATCCCGACCACCATCGCGGCCAGCGCGAGGTCGCCGTAGCGCGTGAGCGCCGCCCCCATTTTCTGCTGCCCCGATGCGCCGAAGATCCCCATGTGCTGTCCCCCAGCGGGCCCCATGGCGGGCCGAGCCGCCGATGCTATCATCCGCGAGATGGACCCTATAGAGAATCTGCGCCATCCGCGCAAGGGCCACACGGAGCACTTCGTCAAGTTCGTCCGCGACCTGCAGGTCCTCTCTCCGGTCGCGATCTATCAGCGTCTGGAGGAGCTCGGCTATCGGGGTCAGGCTGCTGCCCGGCGCGCGCTCGCGCTGATGGCCTATCGCCACGTACAGCGCATCCGGCGCCTCGTGCTGGAGGGGACGCGCCGCGAGCAGCTGATGCCGAAGAGCAACTACCTGCTGCTCGGTCCCACGGGGTGCGGCAAGACGCACCTCGTGGAGCTGCTCTTCGGCAAGATCCTCGCGCTGCCGACGGTGGTGGTGGACATCACGACCTACTCCGAGACCGGGTACGTGGGTCAGGACACGAACACGGTGCTCACGCGGCTGCTCCACGCCGCGAACGACAACCCGCTCGTCGCCTCGGTGGGGGTCGTTTGCCTGGACGAGTTCGACAAGATCGCCTCCGGGCAGAACAACGCGATCTTCGCCGGCGCGGGGACCACGAAGGACGTCACGGGCCTGGGCGTGCAGCGCGAGCTGCTCAAGATGCTCGAATCGTCCGAGATCGTCGTCCCGCTGGAGCTCACGCACTCCACGTACGCAGAGCACGTCGTGATGTCCACCGCGGACGTGGCCTTCATCGCGGCCGGCGCTTTCTCCGGCCTCCCGCAGCTCCTGCGCCGGCGCGGGCTCTTCGAACGCATCGGCTTCGGCCGGGGCGAGCTCGACGCCACCTCGCCCGAGGCCATCGCCGTCTCGCTCGAGCCCGAGGACGTCGAGGAGATCACGCACTTCCAGGTCTACGGGTTCCTCCCCGAGCTCGTGGCCCGCTTCACCCGCATCATCCCCTTCGAAGCGCTCTCGACGGCGACCTTGCGCGCCATCCTCGAGGACTCCGTCCTCGGCCGGCTCGAACGCGAATTCGAGGACGAGGGGCTCGAGCTGCGCGTCGACTCCGAGGTCCTCGACTTCATCGTGCAGCAGAGCGTCCGGCGGCAGACCGGGGCGCGCGGGCTCTCATCGGTCCTGACCCGGGTGCTCGAGGAGGCGGCGTTCGAGGCCTTCGCGCAGCCCGGAACCGGGCGCGTGCGGCTGCGCCTCGAGGACGGCCGTATCACCGTGACCCGGTGAAGACGGTTCAGATCTGGACCGTGGGGCGACATCGCGACGCGACCCTCAAGGGCGCCGGCGACGAGTATTTCAAGCGGGCCAGCCGCTCGTTCAAGGTGGAGGAGCGCGAGGCGCGCGATCTGCCGTCGCTTCTCGACAAGCTACCGGCCCGGGACGCGCTGATCATCGCGCTCGACGAACGAGGACCGGAGCTCACGAGCCTCGAGTTCGCGCGGCTCGTCGCCGACTGGCTCGAAGGTCCTGCGCAGCTGCTGGCGCTCGTGATCGGTCCCGCGGACGGCCTCGACGACCTGGTTCGCCGACGGGCGCACCGCCTGCTCGCGCTCAGCAAGATGACGCTCGCGCACCGGGTCGTGCGACTGGTCCTCGCGGAACAGCTCTACCGTGCAGCCAGCATCCTCCAGGGCTCGCCCTACCACCGCGAGGGGTGACCGGGCGGTGCGCTAGAAGGCGTACTGGGCCACCCGCAGCTCGGCGGGAACCTGGAGCGCCACCCGCGGCGCATCCGACCAGAGGCTCTCCAGGTCGTAGAACTCGCGCACCGGGTGGTGGAAGATGTGCACCACCACGTCCCCGTAGTCGATGAGCATCCACTGCCCTCCGCGCTCGCCTTCCACCCCGAGTGGTTGATGCCCTCGCTCCTTCATCGACTGCTGCACGCCCTCACAGATCGCCTCCACCTGGCGCAGGCTCTTGCCGCTCAGGATGAGGAGGTAATCGGTGTAGGCGGAAACGCCGCTCAGGTCGACGAGCACGGGCTCGAGGGCGTTCTTGGCGAGGGCCGACTCTACCGCGTGCATGGCACGCTGCTTCGACTTCGACTGGGCTTTGCTCAATGCCTCCCTGTCCCTCCTGCGGTGGAGCGCGGCGCCGATCCGCAACCTCTCGCAGCCCCGGCGGCACCCCTGGCGATCATCGCCACTGGGCGCAACGCGCTCCCGTTGGTGTCACTCCGCTAATAGACCACACTTCATTATAGCAGCGCAGCCGACGACGCCAAGGCACGGACGACGAGGGCTTCACGGCCTGGGCTCCTCTGGCTGGTAGTACTTGGGCCAGCCGGGGATCACCGGCCTCTCGCCGACGAGCATCTGGCGCTCCAGCTCGAGGCGCAGGCGAGGCGGGAGCTGCGCCACCTCGGCCGCCGGCGGGAGCTCGACGGCCGACACGTTCCCGATCTGACTCACGCGCTGCTCGAACGCCAGCGTCATGCGCCCCGCCTGTCCCTCGGCGAAGCGCGTCGGGATCCCGGTGGGGGCCGGCCCAACGGCAGGCGGGACATAGCTCCAGACGGCGGCGAGCTTCACGCGGAGCGGAACCCCGGTGTCCCGATCGAGGAGCGCCTCGCCCGAGAGCTCCTGCACGGCGATTGTCTTGCGCCAGCGCGTAGCAGGGCCGCCCTCGGGCTCCCCTGCCGCGGGTTTGGCGGCCAGACCGAGACGCACGCGCCGCGCTCGACGACCGAGGTAGGTCAGCTCCCCCGCCGGCTGGAGCTCGACGAAGCGCCTGAGCAGCCGCAGATACGCCGGAAGCAGCCCGTGGAGTCGGTCCGCGATCGCCTCGGGCTCCCTCGCGGAGGTCGGCTTGCGCCGCACGAACTTGTGGTGCCGGAGGCGCGAATAGAGCCATCCCCCCGCGAAGACCACCTCCTGCCCGTACTGCGGATCCGTGTGCTTCACCGCCGAGAACTGACCGGCGGAGGTCACGCGCAGGTCCACGGACTGCTCCACCCGTCGCTCGGGGCTGCCGGGCGCCCGCGCCACCAGCACGGAATGGGCGACCGTCCGGTGCCCACCCAGCCGTGGACGAAGCGCGCTCAGCGGTTGCTCGAGCGCTGCGCGCGTCGCCTTGGCCTCGAGCCCCACGGTCGCCGCGGACCATGCGCCGCCGCCGTCGACGATCCGCGGAGCAGGGGGCGGCGGGTCGCCCGGCCGCGGGCGGCTGCACGCGGCCGCGCCGAGGAGCAGCAGGATCCCGCTCCAGGCACGGCGCCCGGGCGAGGCGAGCATCGAAGGCATCACGAGCTGCCTACCCCTCGGTCCGAGGCCTGTCAAGGGACGGCGGCGGCGGTCGCATCGGCACGGCCGTCGCGGGGCACGGTAACGACAGGGTACCCCTCACCACGGCAGGTACGGAAAGAAGAGCGGCAACCACGGTCTGAGGACGAGCACCTCGATCGCCGCGAGGCTGATGAAGGGCCCGAAGGGGATGGCGGCGTGCCGCAGCGGCAGCTCCTCGTCCCCCGTGGTCTCGGATCGGTCGTCCGTCGCATCGGGCTCCACCGGCGGCCGGTCGGCGCCCCTTCGTCGCGCGATCGCGAGGGCGCCGATGCCGATGATCGACCCCTGCACCGCCGCCAAGAAGATCGTCGGCAAGAGCACCTGCCAGCCGAGGAGGCCGCCGACCATCGCCAGGAGCTTGGCATCCCCGTAGCCCATCCCGAGCCGGCCGGTGGCGAGCCGGTACCCATCGGCGATCCCTCGGATCAACAGGTAGCCGGCGGCGCCGCCCACGGGACCGTCCCACGGGTGCGGCAGGGACATGAAGAGGGAGAGCACGACGGCGGTCGGGATCCCGGGATAGGTGATGGCGTCCGGGATGCGAAGGGTGTCGAGGTCGATGAGCGCCACCGCCACGAGCAGCCCCGAGAAGAGCGAGGTCACGGCGAACTGCCCGAGGCGCAGTCCGATAGGCACCTCTCCCCGCACCACGAAGACGTGGTGCATGAGCACCGCCAGCGCCGCGATGAGGAGCTCGACCAGCAGGTAGCGCGCCGAATAGCGTGCCCCGCAGCGACGGCATCTCCCCCGCAGGAGCAGGTAGCTCAACACCGGCACGTTGTCGTACCAGGCCACGGGCGCCTTGCAGCTCCGGCAGTGAGAGGGGGGGCGTACGAGCGATTCCCCCCGCGGCACGCGCGCCGCGACCACGTTGAAGAAGCTGCCCCAGAGAGCTCCCCAGACCGCCGCACCGACGACGCCGAAGGCCCCTTGCGCGAGCTCCTCGGCCAGGCCAGGGTTAGGCACGATCGATGGCTCGAAGCTGGGGAGGACCGCCGACGACGAAGCGCACCCCCGCAGTCGGCGGAATAAGCGGATTTTTTACTCTTCTTGACAATTTAGCACCCAAAGGCTACCCCTATTTGAACCCTTCCGTCAGCGCAGACTGATTGTATGTTCAGGCCTGTACAGTTCGGCAAGTACTACCTCTCCGAACGGATCGCCGTCGGGGGCATGGCCGAGATCTTCAAGGCCAAGCTGTATGGCGTCAGCGGCTTCGAGAAGCCGATGGTCGTCAAGCAGATCCTGCCGCAGTACTCCCGCAACACCGAATTCATCAAGATGTTCATCGACGAGGCGAAGATTGCCGTCAGCCTGACCCACGGCAACATCGTACCCGTCTACGAGCTCGGCCGCATCGACGGCATCTACTTCATCGCCATGGAGTATGTCCACGGCAAGAACCTCGCCGAGATCCTCGAGACCGCGCGGAGCCGGGGCCTGCCCGTCTCGGTGGAGCACGCCGTCTACATCGCCATCGAGGTCTGCAAGGGCCTGGACTACGCGCACCGACGCACCGACGCACAGGGACAGCCGATGGGTGTGGTGCATCGGGACATCGCGCCGCCCAACGTCATCGTCTCGACCGAGGGCGAGGTCAAGCTGGCCGACTTCGGCATCGCCAAGGCCGCCCACAAGCTCGGTAACACCGAGGCTGGCGTGGTGAAGGGGACCTACGGGTACATGTCCCCCGAGCAGGTGGCCGGCAGCCCCGTGGACCCGCGGACCGACATCTTCTCGGTGGGCATCCTGCTGCACGAGCTGCTCACCGGGCGCCGCCTCTTCTCGGCGAGCACGGAGCTCGAGGCGATCGATCAGGTGCGCGAGGCGCGCGTCCCCGCCCCCTCGTCGGTGAATCCCAAGGTCCCGGCGGCCGTGGATCCGATCGTCTTCAAGGCGCTGGCCAAGGAGGCGAAAAACCGCTACCAGGAGGCCAACGAGCTGCAGCTCGCGCTCTCCCGCTTCCTCTTCACCGCGGGGGGCGGCGCCACCGCGAGCACGCTCTCGCGCTACATGCGGCAGCTCTTTCCGGAGACGCCCGAGCCGATCCTCGAGGAGGAGACGCGGGCCGAGCGCCCCGGAACGGGCAAGGCCGCGAAGCCGAAGCCGCCCAACTCGACCCAGTCCTACGCGGTCCGCGCGGAGTTCGAGGAGGCGACGGCCGTCCACGACCACCCCTCCGCCGCGCTGCTCGAGGCCGCGACGGGCCCGGCAGGACGTCCCTCGAACGGAGGCGCCGAGGACAGCCACGAAGGGGGCGACGCGCTCGAGGAGTTCGGCCGGGAAGGATCCTCCTACGAGGAGGAGGCGCAGACGCACGTCTTCTCGTCCCCCCGCGGGTTGCAGCGCCCCGAGGTCCCCGAGCTACGTTTCGCCGCGAAGCCGGCCCGCGACGGAGGGAACGGCGGCCCCGCCAGCGCGCCGACGACCCCGCCCGCCGCCCCGGCGGGCCCCGCACCGGGAGCCACGCTCTTCCTGAGCTCGGGGAAGCTCGCCTCGGACGGCGCGGCCTCGCCCGCTGCCCTGCGCCCCGCCGCGACGGGGCCCGGGACCGCCCCGCCGGCGCGCGCCACGCCCACCGCGGCCGCGACCGCCGCGACCGAGACCGTTTCGGCCAGCGCATCCGCCGCGCGAGAGGCTCCTCCCCCTGCCCCGTCCGAGAGCGGCCTCTTCTCGATCATGGGCCAGGGGGGCGCGTCGGTCATGGCGCCGATCCCGAAGCGAGACGACCCTTCGTTTCCGCACCTCGGCGACCGGAGCGACCCGTCCTTCGCCTCCGCGCCGGGCTCCCGCTCCGACGAGGTCGCGCTGCCGCCGAAGCCCAGCAACCGCTCGGGGTCCGGCCTGCTCTCCTCGACCATGCGCCTCCTCGTCGAGGGGATCGGCGACGACGAGGGCCGACCGCACCTCGACCCGCGAGCCACCGGACGGTCGGCGAGCTTCGACGCCACGGGCGACGAGAGCCAGGAGCTCGACGCCCCGGCGCGAACGATCAAGCCCACCACGCTCGGCTGGATCGTGATCCTGCTCGTCGTGCTCGGCTCCGCAGCCTTCGTGGTCTACAAGAAGACGAACCTGCTGCGCTCGGAGGCGCCAGAGGAGGCCGGCGCGCTGAAGGTCGGCGACATCAAGTCCTCGACCGAGGAGACCGAGCTACGCGGCGACGTGGTGCTCGCGGCGCAGCCCGAAGGCGCGGCCATCTTCCTGCACGTGGGAGACACCCCCGTCGAGGTGGAAGCGCTCGACCAGGGGCAGTCGCACCTGCTGCGTCTCGAGCGCGAAGGCTACCGGACCGGACATCGCCTGGTGAAGAGCGCGGACCTCGCCCCGGGGAAGACCGAGGTGAGCGTGTCGCTCGAGCCGGTCGGCGCGGGGGCGAAAGACGAGGCCCCGGGCGAGCTCCCGCCGAGCGGCCCCCCGACCGGCAAGACGGCCACCGTGAAGGTCACGAGCGATCCGCCGTCGGCGTCGGTCTGGCTCTTCGTGGGGAAGGGACAGGCGGAGCTCAAGAACGTCGCCAGCAAGCGCTACTACTTCAAGGTGATGCTCGCCGGTCACGAGCCGGCGTTCGTGAGCGTGCTGAAGAGCGAGTTCAAGACCAACGGCGAGACGCTGCGTCGTACGGCGAAGCTCGACCCGGCGGCCGGCGGGGCGACCCCCACGAGGGCCGATGCAGGGAGCGGCTCGACGAGCGTTGCGGCCGACGCGAAGGCCGCCCCTGCCGCGGAGTCGGAGAGCGCGGACAGGAAGGACCCCAGCCCCGCGGCGGTCTCCCCCGAGGCGATCGAGCCGCGCAAGCGGGGCGGCCGCCGGCGTACGCCGCGCCCGAGCCCTGCCCCCGAGGTCAGCAAGCCCGTCAAGGCGCAAAAACCCGCTAAAGCTGTCAAGCCGGCGAAGGTCGTGAAACCAGCAAAGACTGCACCACCCGCCAAGGCCCCCGCAAAGGGCCCCGCCAAGCTCGCTGCGCCCCCGGCCGTGAAGCCGCAACCCAAGCCTGCCGGCAAGGCGGGCCCGGGCGGCATGAAGGTCCCCGGCTGGGCGGACTGATCGCTGTCGAAGGTTAGGGCCTAGAGTTTAGGCGAGCGCGCGGCGCGGTTGCGGCGGGGGCGGCGGCAGGCGCTTCGGCACGGGCCGGGACGCGTCCTCGCCCTCGCGCACGAAACGATAGACCCGCTGGGCGTCGGCCAGCGGCAGCCCCATGAACTGACAGCCGTAGCGGGGCACGTCGCGGAAGTCGGCGCGCGCCACCTTCGCGTAGCAGGCCACAGGAGCCTGGCGGCCGTCCCCGAGGTGCAGAAACAGGCGGAGCACGCTGCCCACGGAGAGGGCGCCGGCCCGGCTCAGGCTGAACCCGGCCGGGCTCAGGTCGGAGGCCACGCCCACGCGCAGCGCGCTCGCGCCGGTGAGCGCGCCTTCGTTCTCGACGGGACAGAACTCGACCCGCAGCGACGTACGCCGCCGCTTCGCGCATCGCCGTTCAACGAGTTCGGGGGGAAGAGGAGGAGGTACAGTGGCCATCGGGGTCACACCCGCATCGGAAGTGGGCGGAAGCTATTCCACACCTCGTCCTACCCGACAAGCGCCGATTTTCGGAGAATTTATCCCTTGTGGCGACAGGAGTTTAGGCCACTCGGGCGGCCAGCGCGAGGTCCGCCGCCCCGACCATTCCCGCGTCGGACTCCCGCTGCGCCTCGAGCACCCGGAGCGGCCCCCGGGCCGGCGCGTTGGCCATCTCGAAAATGATTTCCACCACTTGCTTCCGCAGACCCGGACACCCCCGCCAGACCGTCCCCCCCATGACCAGCCCCTCGGGGTTGATCAGCGTCACGGCGTCCGCCAGGCCCCGGCCGAGCGCCTGGGCCGCCTCCTCCATGACCTGCGCGCAGGCGGCATCCCCCGCTCGGGCCGCCTGC
Organism: Deltaproteobacteria bacterium; assembly: GCA_020848905.1. Lineage (NCBI taxonomy): Bacteria > Pseudomonadati > Myxococcota > Myxococcia > Deltaproteobacteria bacterium. The sequence continues at coordinate 147,542 of JADLHG010000033.1, read as the reverse complement.
TCCACGTGCCCGGCGTGAAGCTCCTCTTCCCGCCCGCCGACCAGTTCGAGGAGCGCTGCCGAGGCCGACTCTCGCGCGCGCTCGACGACGTGTCGCCCTCCCGCGTAGGCCTCGAGACACCCCCGCGCGCCGCATCCACAACGCCGGCCGCCCGGGAAGACCTTCACGTGCCCGATCTCCAGCGAAGCCCCCGTGGCGCCGCGAAACGGCCGGCCGTCGAGCACCGCACCACCACCGACTCCCGTCCCCACGAACGCCCCCACCACGTCGCGCAGCCCCCGCGCCGCGCCGAAGCGAACCTCGCCCCAGGTGATCGCCGCGACGTCGTTCTCCAGCCACACGCGGCGCCCGAGCGCCTGGCTCGCGAGCGCCACGAACGGCACCTCCCGCCAGCCGAGGTTCGGCGCGTTCTCGACCACGCCGCTGGCCATGCGCAGCATCCCGGCGAAGCCGATCCCCACAGGGAGCTCCCCTTCGAGCTCGCCGAGCTCCCCGATCAGGCGCAGGAGGAGCCCGATCACGGCCATCGGACGCGTGTCCGAGGCGAGCTCGCCGCGCGCCACTCTCTCCACGCGGGCCTCGTCGCCGCAGAGGTCCACCAGCGCGACGCGCAGATTCGTCCCGCCCAGGTCGACGCCGATGGCCCGCATGCAACTCTCCCGGGCGCACCGATGCGCCTGCCCGAGGATTGCACCAAGCTGGAGGTCTTCGTGTCAACCGAGCGATGCGCGTCGCGTCGCGAACGCGACCGCTCGCGCCAACCCGGGGCCTTGCCTTGCCGAGAAGCGGCGCGATACAGTTCCCGGCCCTAAGAGAGGGAGAGTCCACCGTGCCCGAGGTCCAGTTCATCCTCAACGGCGCCGCGCGCACGGTGGAGGTCCGGCCGGGGGAAACGCTCCTCGAGACGCTGCGCGAGCGGTGCGGCATCAGGTCCACCAAGGACGGCTGCCAGCCGCAGGGTCAGTGCGGTTGCTGCCTCGCACTCGTCGACGGAAGCCCCAAGGTCACCTGCGCCATGCCGGCCGAAAAGGCCGCGGGCAAGCAGATCGTGACGCTCGAAGGGCTCTCGCCCGAGGAGCGAGACCTGACCGCGCGCGCCTTCGTGGCCGCCGCCGGCCTGCAGTGCGGGTACTGCATCCCGGGGATCGCTCTGCGCGCGAAGTGGCTGCTCGACCAGAATCCGGCCCCCAGCCGCGCCGAGATCGCGAAGGCCATCGACGTCCACCTCTGCCGCTGCACGGGCTACGTCAAGATCGTCGAGGCGATCGAGCTCCTCGGCCGCGCCCGCCGCGGGGAGGTGACGCTCCTGCGACTCGACGCGGGAGGCGTCGGACAGAGCCTCGCCCGCTACCGCGGTGAAGAGCTCGTCCTCGGAGACCGCCCCTACGTCGACGACCTCGTCCGTCCGGGGATGCTCCACGGCGCGGTGCTCCTGTCGTCTCACGCCCGCGCGCGCGTCCTCGCCATCGACGCGACCCGCGCGAAGGCGCACCCCGGCGTCGTGGCCGTGGCCACCGCAGCCGACGTCCCGGGCGAACGCTGGTACGGGCTGCTCTACGCCGACTGGCCGGGGTTCGTCGCCGTGGGCGAGGAGACCCGTTGCGTCGGGGACATCCTGGCCGCCGTGGCGGCGCGCGACGAGGCCACCGCCCGCGAGGCGCTCGCGCTCATCCGCGTGGACTACGAGGTTCTGACCCCCGTCACCGAACCCCGCGCCGCGCTCGACCCCGGCGCCCCGCGCATCAACCCGCGCCACGAGAACCTCCTCTCCCGCTCCGTGATCCGCCGGGGCGACGCCGAGAGCGCCCTCGCCGCGAGCGCGCATGTGGTCTCGGAGAGCTTCGCCACGCAGCGGATCGAACACCTCTTCCTCGAGCCCGAGAGTGCGCTCGCCGAACCTCTGCCCGGCGGCGGCCTCCGGGTCTACAGCCAGGGGCAGGGGATCTTCGACGACCGGCGGCAGGTGGCGCGCTTTTTGGGCCTGCCCGACGAGCAGGTCTTCGTCGAGCTCGTCCCGAACGGCGGAGCCTTCGGCGGAAAGGAGGACCTGTCGATCCAGCCCCACGCCGCGCTCCTCGCGCACCTGACGGCCCGTCCGGTGAAGGTGACGCTCTCGCGCGGGGAATCGATCCGCCTGCATCCGAAGCGACACCCGATCCAGATGGAATACACGGTGGGGTGCGACGCGAACGGCCACCTCACGGCCGTGAAGGCCCGCATGATCGGCGACAGCGGCGCCTACGCCTCCGTCGGCGGGAAGGTCCTCGAACGCGCGGCGGGGCACGCCTGCGGCCCGTACCGCGTCCCTCACGTGGACGTGGAGTCGCTCGCGGTCTACACCAACAATCCGCCGTGCGGCGCGATGCGTGGCTTCGGCGCCAACCAGGCGGCGTTCGCCATCGAAGGGTGCATGGACCGTCTGGCCGAGAAGCTCGGGCGCGACCGCTGGGAGCTCCGCTACCAGAACGCGCTCGAGGTCGGCGACGTCTTCTCCACCGGCCAGGTGCTCGAGAAGTCCGTGGGCATCAAGAAGACGCTCCTCGCCGTGAAGGAGGCCTACGACCGCGCGCGCGCCGAGGGTCGGGCGGTCGGCCTCGCGTGCGGGCTGAAGAACAGCGGCATCGGCAACGGCGTCGCCGAATGGGGCAAGTGCCGCCTCGCCGTGCGGCAGGATGGCACCGTCGCGCTCTACAACGGCTACACCGAGATGGGCCAGGGACTCCTCACGGTGCTCACGCAATTCGCGGTCGAGGTGACGGGCCTCCCTGCGAGCGTATTCCGGCCGCAGGTGGACACGACCTTCGCCCTCGACTGCGGGCAGACCACGGGGTCGCGCGCCACGCTCTTCGGAGGACGCGCCGTGGTGAGCGCCGCCCAGAAGCTCCGCGCCGCTCTCGACGCGGGGAAGACGCTGCGGGAGCTCGCGGGCGAGGTCTTCGCGGCCGACATCCTCGTGGACGACACGACGCCTCTCGGCGCCGCGGTCCCCCACCCCAAGACCCACACCTCCTTCGGCTACGCGACCCAGCTCTGCATTCTCGACGAGGCGGGACGCGTCGCGCGGGTCGTCGCCGCGCACGACGTGGGCCGCGCCGTGAACCCGGCCCTCTGCTCGGGACAGATCGAAGGGGCGATCCACATGGGGCTCGGCTACGCGCTGACCGAGGAGCTCCCCTGCACCGACGGCATGCCGGTGACCTTCTCGCTACGCGAGCTCGGCGTGCTCCGCGCGCGGGACATGCCCGAGGTGGAGGTCCTCCTCGTCGAGGAGCCGGAGCCGGAGGGCCCCTTCGGCGCGAAGGGGGTGGGGGAGATAGGCCTCGTCCCGACGGCTGCGGCCGTAGCGAGCGCGCTCCACGCGTTCGACGGGACGCGGCACACGCGCCTGCCCATGAAGGACTCGCCCGCGGCCCGCGCCATGAGCGTCGGCCGCATTCGAAGCAAAACGTCGTAGGGAGGCCCGAGGTCCCGCGCGTCACGACGCCGCGGGGGCCCGTGGAGGAGGGGAGGAGACCATGGAAGCGACGTCACTGTTGCTATACGGCGACCGCGAAGAGAGGAGCGTCCTCGTGCGGGGGACGCGCATCGCCCAGGTCGGACCCGAGCTCAAGTCCACCTCCGCCGAGGCGGCCCTCGACTGCAGCGGCAGCCTCGTCCGTCCCGGCGCGGTGAACGCCCACACCCATCTCTACAGCGGGCTCGCGCCCCTCGGCATGCCGAAGCCCCACGAGCAACCGCGAACCTTTCCCGAGATTCTCGAACGCATCTGGTGGCGGCTCGACCGCGCGCTCGACGCGCGCTCCCTCCGCGCAAGCGCGCGGCTCTATGTGGCCGAGGCCCTGCTCCATGGCACGACCACTCTCATCGACCACCACGAGTCGCCCAATCTGATCGAGGAGTCGCTCGAGATCCTCGCCGACGCCTGCCAGGAACTCGGCGCCCGCGCACTCCTCTGTTACGGCGCGACCGAGCGCAACGATGGACGCGCCGAGGCGCGGCGAGGCCTCGCCGAGTGCAAGCGCTTTCTGCTCGCGAATCGGCGGCCGCTCGTCAGCGGCATGGTCGGTCTGCACGCGGGCTTCACCGTCTCCGACGACACGGTGCGGGAGGCGGCCCTCCTCTGCACGGACCTCGAGACGACCCTGCACGTCCACCTGGCCGAGGACCGCTGCGACGTGGAGGACGCGCAACGCCGCGGCTTCGAAGGTCCCCTCGAGCGGCTCGAACAGCTCGGGGCCCTGCCGGCCGGGTCGGTGCTGGCCCACGGCGTCCACCTCTCTGACGCCCAGGTTCGACGCGCCGAGGAACTCCACTGCTGGCTCGTGCAGAACCCGCGCAGCAACGAGGCAAACGGCGTCGGCTACGCGCGCTCCCTCCGTCAGAGCCGCCACGTAGCGCTCGGCACCGACGGCTTTCCCTCCGACATGGCCGCCGAGGCGCACGCGCTCGAGGAGGTCGGCCTCCCCGCCGGCGAGGCGCTCGAAGCCCTCGCACACCGCCGCGCAGGGGGCCACGCCCTGCTGCACCAGCAGCTCGGTCGCGCGTTCGTTCCCCTCGCCGAGGGGACGACCGCCGACCTCGTGGCGCAGGGATGGCAAGGAGACCCGGGGCGCGCCCGACACGTGATCGTGGACGGGCGCCTCGTGGTGCGCGACGGACAGCTCCTCACCGGCGATCTGGCGCACCTCCGCGCCGAAGCCGAAGAAGAGGCCCTCAAGCTCTGGAGACGAATGGTAGCCCTATGACGCGACTTGGACTCGAACGCACCATCGTGGACCGCAAGGTCTACGACAACACCGTGACGCGCTTTCGCCAGGCGGGCCTGCGCCTCCCCACCTTCGCCGAGCTCGCCGACCCGACAACCATCTCCGCGGAGACGAAGCAGGCGCTCTCCGCCGTGGACCCGGACGCTCCGCATCCGGCGAACCTCTTCCGCGTCCACTGGTATAACGGCGCCGACCGGCACGGCCTGACCACCGTCCCGGATCACCTCGAGCTCCCGCCCGAGCTCACGGGAGTCCCGGCGCGTATCGTCGTCGCGCTCGGCAACCGCTTCCCGATGATCCACGCGCACAAGGTCCTGGCGGCGTACGGCTGCCTCGCCCCGCGCATCGTGAGCGGCCAATTCGACCCCACCCGCCACAAAGCGCTCTGGCCCTCCACCGGCAATTACTGCCGCGGAGGCGTGGCCATCTCGCGCATCATGGGTTGCCGCGGCGTGGCCATCTTGCCCGCCGGCATGAGCGAGGAGCGCTTCCGCTGGCTCGAGCGCTGGGTCGCGGACCCCGCGGACATCGTCCGCACCCCCGGCTCCGAGAGCAACGTGAAGGAGATCTACGACAAGTGCGCCGAGCTCTCCGGCGACCCCGAGAACGTGATCTTCAACCAGTTCTGCGAGTTCGGAAATTACCTCGTGCACTACCAATGCACTGGGCAGGCCCTGGGTCGCATCTACGAGTCCATGGTCAAGCGACACCCGGGACTTCGGCTCGCGGGCTTCACCTCGGCCACGGGCTCGGCCGGGACGATCGGCGCCGGCGACTACCTGAAGGAGCAGTACGGCGCGCGCATCGTGGCCGTCGAAGCCGTCGAGTGCCCCACGCTCCTGCTGAACGGCTTCGGGGAACACAACATCCAGGGGATCGGCGACAAGCACGTCCCGCTCATCCACAACGTGATGAACACCGACCTCGTCCTCGGCATCTCCGACCGCGCCACGGACACCCTGGGGCTCCTCTTCAACACCCCGGCGGGGCGCGCCTACCTGAGCGAACGACGCGGAGTGCCGAATCTCCTGCTCGAGGCCCTCGGCAACCTCGGCCTCTCCGCGATCTGCAACGTGCTCGCCGCGATCAAGACCGCACGCTACCTGGGGCTGGGCGAGGAGGACCTCCTCCTCACCGTCGCGACGGACGACGCGCAGATGTACGGTTCGGAGCGCGAGAAGACCCTCGCGCGCTACTTCCCGGCGGGCTTCGACACGGTCAGCGCGGCGGAGGTCTTCGGCCAGCACCTGCTCGGACTCGGCACCGACCAGCTCATCGAGCTCACCGAGCTCGACCGCCAGCGGATCTTCAACCTGGGCTACTTCACCTGGGTCGAGCAGCAGGGGGTCTCGCTGCCGGAGTTCGTGGCGCGCCGACACCCGCAGTTCTGGCGCGACCTCCGCGGGCTCCTCCCCGTGTGGGACGAGATGATCACCGAGCTCAACGGGCGCATCGCCGGAGCGCGGGGTTGACCGGACCCGTCTCCTTCCTGCGCTGCCAGGGCTGCGCCTCCATCGTTCCGCCGGAGGTGCCCGCACCCTTTCGCTGCGAGGCGGCGGTCGCCGGCGACGACACGGACCACCGCATCGACCGGGTCCTCGATACGACGCGCCTGGCCTTCCCGCAGGCCACCGAGCCGAATCCCTTCCTGCGCTACCGCGTCCTTTTGCACAGCTACCACCACGCGCGCGCGATGGGCCTCTCGGACGCCTCGTACTCCGACCTGGTCCGGGAGCTGGACGCGGCGGTCGCCCGCACCGACGGCGCCGGCTTTCGCATCACCCCCCTCGGCGCGTCCGCCAGCCTCGGCGCGGAGCTCGGCCTGCCTCCCGGGGCGACCCTCTGGGTCAAGGACGAGACGCACAACGTCTCGGGCTCGCACAAGGCACGACACCTCATGGGCCTCCTGCTCTTCCTCGAGGTGCAGCGGAGGTGCGGACGCCTCGCGGGAAAGGGCCGCCCCCTCGCCATCGCCTCCTGCGGAAACGCGGCCCTCGCCGCGGCGGTCGTCGCCCGCGCCGGGGAGAGGCGCCTCCGGGTCTTCGTCCCTCCGTCGGCCAATCCCGCGGTGCTCGAGCGGCTCCGCTCCCTCGACGCCGAGATCACCCTCGCCGGTCGAGAACCCGGTGGCCCCCCCGGCGACCCCTGCTACCACGCCTTTCGTGCGGCCGTCGCCGCCGGAGCCATCCCCTTCTGCTGTCAGGGCCCCGACAACGGACTTACGATCGAAGGGGGGCAGACCCTCGGCTACGAGCTCGTCTCGGAGCTCGCACCGCGCGGCCTCAGCCTGGATCGCCTCTTCATCCAGGTGGGTGGCGGCGCCCTGGCGAGCGCGGTCATGGCCGCCTTCGAGGAGGCCGTCGCGCTCGGGCGCTGCAAGCGGCTCCCGCGCCTGCACGCCGTCCAAACCACCAACGCGCACCCGCTGGTCCGCGCGTATCGCCGCGTCTGCCAGCGTATCGGCCAGCGCCTGATCGAGACGCGTGCCGTCGAGAGGTGGCCTGACCCCACCGACGACGCGGCACAGGCCCAGATGATCGAGCTCCACGGCTGGCCCGCCCTGGTGGCCGAAGCGCTCCGCTTCGCAGCGACCCACCGCTCGGAGTTCATGTGGCCGTGGGAGGAGGAGCCGCACAGCGTGGCGCACGGCATTCTCGACGACGAGACCTACGACTGGCTCTCCATCGTGCGGGCGATGCTCCTCTCGGGTGGCTACCCGGTGCTGGCCGACGAGGCCGCGCTGCGGGCGGCCCAGGCCCTCGGGAGCCGGGCCACGGGGATACCGGTCGACCCCACCGGGGCCGCCGGGCTGGCCGGGCTCCTCGCGTCGCGGGACAGGCTGCGCCTGCGCCCTGACGAACAGCTCGCCGTCATCTTTTCGGGAGTGCAGCGCTAAGGCGGCAGCCGCGCCAGCGTCGCCACGTAGTTGTCCTCCCCTTCCGACAAGACGCTTCTCGCCACTGCGTCCATGATGAAGCCGTAGGAAAGGTCCACCTCTCCTGCCGCATCCCCTCGAAGCGTGGCCGGCAGATCGCGCGGCTCGAAGCGCAGCGCGAATCCGGGCCCGCCGTACGACAGCTCGTCGCCCACCCGCTCGAGCGTGTACTCGGTCCCGCGAAAACGGGCGTGCACGCGCAACGCGTCTCCCCGCTTCGTGACCCAGAACCCGTCGTGCCCGGAGAACCGCCGATAGCTCTCCTCGGTACCGAAGAAGCGCGGCTTCAGGACGTAAGGGCCTCCGTCCTCGGGACAAAATACGTCGCAATTTCCGCACTCATTGCAAAAGTCGTGAAACGTTCCGATCTGGTGCGGCTGCGCGAGCGCGAGCTCTCCCTCCACGCGGTGCTGCCAGACGCCGCCGTCGCGCCAGACCGTGAGCAGCGGGATCGTCGTCGGGGCGAGGTCGAAGGCGAAGTTCGCGTGGTTCGGACAGACGGGAATGCACTTGTCGCAGGTCAGGCAGTCGAAGAGCTGGAGCCGGCGACCGACCTTCTTGGGGGGCTTCTGGTTCTGCGCCCCCCCGTACCGCGGGTCCTCGAGCACGCGCTCAGCGTAGCGCGCCGCGTTCTCCAGCCGCGCCGCCGAGACCCATCGGCTGAACAGCTCGTCCCCGGCCGCCGCCTTCAGATCGCCGCCCGAGCCGAGGGCCGCTGCGCACGCACGCCGCCGCGGGTCGTCTTCGGGCAGACCGAGCGCGGCCAGCGCCTCCGCCCCCCGACCGAAGCCACGAACCGTGTACTCCGCGAGCGTGCGAGACCCGCTCTCGGCCATGCGTTTCGTGAGCGCCTCGAAGTAGCCCCGCGCCCGCCCGTAGCCTCCCGGCTGGAGGAGGTCGCTGCACACGGTGACGGGAGCCAGCCCGAGAGCGACCGCCTCTGCGAAGTTGGCCCGGTCGATCCCCGCCGAGAACGAAACCGGGTAGGCGTCCCCGAAGCGCTGCCGAAAGCGGTCCACGAGCTGGATCGCCAGCACGTGCAGCGGCGGACCCGAGAGATACATCACCTTCTCGGCAGCGGAAAAAAAGGAACGGTGGTTCTCCACGATCAGCGTGTTCGTAAACTTCACGCCGAGGCCGAGCCCCAGGCTCCGTCCGAGCGCCCCGAGGCGCTCCACGATCCCCTCCGCCTGCGCCCACGTCGTATCGCTCGCGAAGGCGCTGTCGGGGACACGCAGCTCGGAGTAGCCGAGGATCTCGTGCAGGATGCGCCCGAGATCCGCCTGCCCGAGGAGGGTCGGGTTCAGCTTCACCACGCAATGCAGTCCGTGCTCGCGCATCAGGTGGGCGACGATCTGCTCGATCTCCTGCGGCGGACAGCCGTGGAAGGTGCTGAGCGTGAGCGTGTCCGAAAGGCGCGCCGGGTAGTCCAGGTCGCGGTACGCGCGGAGCTCTCCGGTCAGCTCGCCTCGCAGACGGTCGATCGTCGGTCGCGCGTCCAGGAGCCCGCGGATGAAGGCCGCCACCCGGGGACCCTGAATCCCTCGCAGGTCGTAGCCCACACTCATGTCGAAGACCGTGTCGCCAAAATCGGGTGAGAGCCCGAGCCGTCCGCTCTCGCGGAGCATGCAGATGAGCATCGCCCCCTTCACGTACTCCTCGAGGGATTCCTCGAGCCGCAGCTCCTGCGACCACTCCACGTTGTAGCCCACCGTCTGCATGTCGATGCAGGGGCGCGGGATGGTCAGTCGGTCGTTCTCCTGCACGGTCTTCAGCTCGAAGATGCGCCCGCCACCGAGCCAGCCGAGGACCAGATTCTGCGCCAGCTGGGTGTGCGGCCCCGCGGCCGGACCGAAGGGGGTCGCCGCCCGCCGGCCGTGAATCGTCACCGAGAGATCCCGCTCCGCGTCCCCCAGGAAGAACTTCCGCCGGGGGAGGTCGTAGATGCGCTCGTGGCGCTCCAGCTCCCGGAACATGCGGGAGGCCAGCGCCGGCAGGGGGTACGGGGTGAGCTCAGCCATATCGCGACCATACCACTAGAGTTCGGGCCAGCGTCTGCCACCCGCGCATGGTCGGACCACTCCCTGCGGCCGCCCCTTCCCCGCCCCAAGAAAGTGCCCTCCCCTCGCGCAACGCAAGCCGCGCCCCCCCGATAACTCCCCCGACGCGAACGAGGAGACGACGATGACCCACTCCCTGAGAGCCAGCGCCGACACGATTCAGCGGCGCCTCGAAGCACGCAACGCCCAGGTGGATCGCCAGCTGGAGCAGGTGCTGGCCCGCCTCGGTCTGACGCCGCGGGCGCTCGACCACCTGGCCTCGCGCGCCGCCACTCTGCCTAGCCACGCCGCGCGCGCCGCCGCCGCGCGGATCGAGCGAGAACTCGGCCAGGGCGGCGTGAGCTGGGAGGAGATCAGCCGGCCCGATCTCGCGTCCCTGAACCACCAAGGTCCCGTCCGGATGATCCGGGCCTAACCACCACACCGCGAACAGACAGGAGAAGCGCCATGATGATGACCAACGCCGCCTTCGGTTTCGGCTTCCAGAACTACGCACACCAGCAGAACCCGGGCCGCGCTCAGGCCGCACGCTCCGGGGCCGAGGAGGCGCAGGACGCCGCCGCCTCGAACATCGACGCGATCCTCGCCGGGATGACCGGCATGGGCGGCGACGACATCATCTTCCAGATCCTGGCCAGCCAGGTGAGGGAGGCCGACCAGCGCGCCACGCAGCAGATCAAGTCCATGGACCTCCTGAAAGGGATGCGCCAGTCCATCGACGCCGACATCACCAAGGCGCGCCGCCTGATGCAGGTGGCGGCCGACTGCGCGAAGGCGGTCGGCGACGACGAGTACGTGGCGAAGTACGAACTGGCCAGCAAGCTGTACGATCCGAGTGCGCCGCTGAAGCACTGGACCGATTACAGCGGCGGCGAGCAGAAGCACCTCGAAGAGCTCGTGCGTCGCTTCGAGAAGGAGTACGGCAACGTCCTGTTCGAGAGCGAGTACAAGGCGGACCCGAAGACCGGAAGCATCTCCGTCGTGCCCGACCACACGAAGCCGGTCTCCCCCAAGGAGGACGGAAACCTCTTCAGCAAGGACGCCTTCGAGAAGGTCATCAACCGGCTCACGCAGCTGGCCCAGAAGATCGACACGGACCGCGAGATCGAGAACATCCGGCTCAATCAGTTCGTCAACCGAAAGAGCCAGACCGTCGAGCTGCTGAGCAACTTGATCAAGAAGCAGAACGATACCTCGGGCGCCATCATCCAGAACTTCCGCTAGTCCGCCACGGCAGAGCCCGGGCAGGACCGACACCTCGGAGAGGACGCGATGCCCAGAAGCCCGAAGATCTCAGAGCTCGCGCGGGACGTGGCGCAGGACGTGCTCGAAGGAAAGCTGTCGCTGCAGCACGTGGTGGGGCTATCCGACGGAGAGATGGCAGCGCTCGAGCAGCTCGGCGGTCAGCTCCGTCGCAATGGGAGTCCCCACGACGCTCTGGAAATCTTCGGGCTTCTCGCGTCCCTCGCCCCCTACACGGCACGCTATTGGCTGGCCATCGCCGAGCTGAAGCAAGCCCTCGGCGATCCGGCCACGGCGGTCGCGTGCTACGAGCTCGTGGCGCTCCTCGACCGCCGACGTCCCGGGCACCTCGCCTCGGAGGCCACCTGCCTGCGCGCGATGGGCCGGGCAGACCTGGCCTCGGAGCTCCTCGAGCGCGTCACCCCTTCCTAACCACCAGGAGACCGTCATGCAGATCACCAGCACCGCCTCGACCGCCCACGTGCTCGGCTCGCTTCTTCACGGGGCCGCCGCCTCGAGCGCAGGACCGAACGGGCGTGCCGCCACCGTCCCGCCGGCGGCCGCGTCGGACCGGGCTGAGGAGCTCCACCTGCAGGCCCAGCGCGTCGCTGGCCTCGCCGCGTCCGCCGCCGGAGCCTCGAGAATCCCCCTTCTCGACGGGGCCGTTGCGAAGCTCGCCGCCGCTGCCGAGGCCTTCGGCGGAGCAGGTACCTTCACCGACGCGGTCTCCAACCTGCTCCGTCACCGCTGCCACCAGGGACAGCAGCAAGCGAGCACGAACGAGTCGAAGGTTCGCGCGAACCTCATCTCGGCGAAGCACCAGCAAGAGCTGCGGCTCGACCAGCTCCAGAAGAAGGTCGAGGCCGAGCGGAGCTCGAACACCTGGGGCGTCCTCGGCAAGATCTTCGGCGCCATCGCCGCGGCGCTGTCGGCCGTCGCCTCGGTGTTCACCGGAGGCACGCTCGGCATCCTGGCGGGCGCCCTGATCGCCGCCTCCATGGTCGTGTCCCACACGGTGCCGGGTCAGCTCGGCTTCTGGCTCGGCTTCGGCCTGGCCCTGGCGGGGAGCGTGGTCGGCAGCGGGAAGGCCCTGCTGGATGCGACGGCCGGGACCTTCGCCAAGCTGGGCAAGACGGCCTTGGCCGAAGGAACGCGAAGGTTCGCCGAGAAGGCCGTGCGCCCGCTCCTCGGCGAGGTCGGCAAGACGCTCGGCAAGCTCGCCTCCGTCGGGTCGCTCCAGCTCCAGCTCTCCTCGGCCTCGGCCACGGCCTTCGGTCGGTTCGAAGACGCCCGCGCCCTGCGCGCCGAGGCCAAGGCCACCGAGGCCGAGGCCCTCGCGGACAAGGCCTCCAGCGCCGTGCAGGACGCCCGGGAGGTGATGCGTGAGAGTCTGGACGGTGTGAAGCGCGCCATGCAGCTCGCGCTCGACTCCTTGAAGGCGCTCAACGCAACCACGCAGGCCAGCGTCCGATAAGCAGACACACGCACCGCCACCGAGGAGAAACCGATGCGCATCTCGAACACGAACCTGACCGAATCCCTGGCTGGAACCGAGGCGGACATGGGGACCGCCGCCCTCATTGCGAGCGTAGACCACCAGCAGCAGGTGCTCGGCACGGCGCGAACGACCCGTCAGGCGGCGCAGGAATCCCGCATCGGACAGCGCCTGGCGGCGGCCGAGAAACTGCGCGAGATGGCCGAGGCGACCGCCGCCTCGGGATGGCTCCAGCTCGGCGTGGGGCTCACGGCCGTCGGCGCCGGTCTGGGTGCAAGCGTCTGCAAGCCGGGCGTCGTGCAGCATCTCCTGACCGCGGGGCGAGGAGTGTCCGAGTCCCTGGGCAAAGGGGACTGGTTCCCCGGACAGAAGGCGCACCTCGAGCACGAACGCGCCCTCATCGAGGTCGAGGGGGAGCGAGCCCAGGAGCGGGTCGGGCGGGCCCAGGAGCAGATGGACGAAGCCAAACGGTTGATCGCCAGCACGACGCAGCAGCTGGAGAAGTACCTGGACGCGAAGCACGCGGCGTCGATGGCGGCCATCCGGGGCTAGCTCCCGGAGGTAGCCCGCCAGGGCGCGGTCTGTGCTACTCCGTAGCCCCGTGCCGCTCTTCGTCCGCTATCTGCTCCGACGAGCTCTCGCCCCCCTCGGCCTCTGCCTCGTGCTGATCCCCGCATTGGTCTTCGCTCTGCAGGCTGCCCGCCTCGGGCACCACCTGACGGGGGCGGGACTCGACGCGACCTCGGTCGGCGCCCTGCTGCTGCTCAGCCTTCCCACACTCGTCGCCTTCGCCCTGCCGCTCGGCCTCGCGACAGCGCAGATCTATTCCCTCGGCAGCCTGGCGGAGTCGGGAGAGCTCCTGTCTCTGCGGAGCGCCGGGGCAGGTCCGCTCACCCTCGCGCGCCCGGGACTGCTCCTCACGGTAGGAACGACGGCCGCGTCCGTGCTGCTGGTCATCATCGTCGAGCGGCCCGCGCTGCGGTCGCTCGAGACGCGCGTCCTCTCGGCTGCCGGACGCGCGCTGCTGCTCGGCGCGGCGCCACGATCCTTCAACACGCTCCTCGACGGGCACACGATCTATTTCGACGCGCGCCTGCCCTCCGCGCCGAACGAGCTTCGCGTCTCGCACCTCTTCCTCGCTGCGCCGAGAGAACACCGTCTCCTCGCCGCGGAGAGCGCCAGGCTGTCGCTCGCCGCCGGGCGCTCGCTCGCCGTTTCGCTCGAGCTCGCGAACGGCGAGCTCCTCGCGGGGCAGCTCCACAGCGCTCCGGAGCGACTGCGCTTCGCACGACTCACCCTGCGCGTGCCACTCGAGCGCTCGTTGCGCCCGCACTTCGGCTTCCTGGCCGGCCTGGCGCGCGACCCCTTGAGGCCCTGGAGTGCTGCAGCCTCCTGCCTGGCGCTTGGGCTCTGCGCCACGGTGATCGGCCTGAGAGCACCGACCCGACTGCGCGGGGCTGCCCTCTGCGCTCCCACGGGGTTCGCGCTGCACGGCGTGCTTCTCGGCGTGGTCGCGCTGTGGCCGCACCCCGCAGCTCTGGCGGTCGTGTGCCTCGGCGCGGCAGTCGCCGCAGGGCTCGTGCTCTTACGGGGAGGGGCGGGCCCGAGATAGGCCCAGGGGAAGACGCGAGGGGGTCGAAGCGGGCGCTACTTGATCTTGGCCAGGACGGCGCTGAAGCCGATGCCCAGCGACAGCTCCGGGGTCCCGTCGCCGTCCACGTCCACGTCGCCGGCGAGGAAGGTCTTGATCAGATCGTTCTTCGCCACCTCGTCCTTGGTGATCGTGCCGTCCTTGTTGGCGTCGAAGAGGTTCAGGATCTGGTTCTTCGTCGTGGCCGACGTCTTCGGGTCCTTCGCCGTCTTGTCGAGGAGGGTCGCCACGGTCGGAATGACGTTGTTGTCGAGGTCGGCCTTGGTCACGCCACCGGCGAGCACGCCCTCGGTGATCTTCGAGCCGTCGAACTTGCCCATGAACTGCGCCTTCTGAAGCGAAACGGTGAGCGTCCCGGCATCCGTGATGGGGAGCGAGATGTTCAGCTTCGCGGGGCCGAACTTGATGGCGCCCGAGGTGATCGAGCCGCCGAAGAGGGCGTCCTTCGGAGCGGTCGGGTCGATCTCGAACTCGCCGCTTCCGGCGAAGCAGGTCTTCGCGGCCTCGTCGGCACACTTGCTCTCCTCGCCGGCCGCAGTGCTCGTGCAGCACGCCGTTTGCTTGCCGAGCCAGGCCTGGGCCGCCGCGCTCGGGGCGTTCGCGAAGTCCTTGGCCTGTAGCCGCAGGAGGATGAGCGCCTTGCCCTGGTTCACGTTGTGATCGATCGACGCTTGGAGGGTGAGGTCCTTGGCCACTGCCGACAGGGCGCTGAGGATCGACCCGAGGGCGTTATCCTTCGTGCCGTCGTTGTTGAAGTCCACCGCGAACTTCTGCGCCTCGGTCGGGCTCGAGGGCAGCAGGATCCGGTTCAGCACCAGATCCTTGCAGTCGTTGTTGCACTTGATCTCCGTCGGCGGGGGGGTGGAGCTGTCGGTCTTGGTGGTGCTCCCGTCGGTCTTGGTCGTGCCACCGTCAGCCGTCGTGGTGCCGCCGTTGCTGCTGCACCCGGAAAGAACGAGCCCCGCCGCGAGCGGCAGATACAGCAGTCCTGATACCTTCGACATGTTACGATTTCTCCTTTGAAGGAATAGCGCCTATCCAAGCGATAAGGCCGGTCGTTTTTAGCCGATGGTGAAACGGAAGCGCAAGGTGCATTGTTCCGTGGGGGTCAGACCAATCGTCGTGCTCTGGGCCGTGACGCTCTGCGTCCAGGCCCGCGCCGAGACGCCGGCGGGAGCGGTCCGGTACACGGTCCGCTTTCCGGACCCCGCACGCCAGCAGGTGCACGTCGAGGTGGAGCTCTCGACGACGCTACCGCTGTCGGTGGTGATGCCCGCCTGGACCCCTGGGGCCTATCGCCGGCGGGACTGGCTGCGCAACGTGACCCCGACGGGCGGGCGGACGGCGTCCGGGGACCGCCTGCGCTGGGTGCGACAAGGCGCCGCAGGCTGGCGCATCGAGCGCGACCCGCCGAAAGCCGCGGGCGCTTCGCCCGGCCCCGAGCGGGTCTCGGTACGCTACCGCGTCTACGCCGGCGAGCTCGGAGACGACACCAGCCACCTGGACGACCGGCACGCCGCGCTCTCCGGACCCTCGGTCTTCGTGCTGCTCCCCGAGGCCCGGCAGCGTCCGCATCTCCTCCGCCTCCAGCCCCCGAAGGGGTGGCGCGCCGCGGTCCCCCTGCCGCGCGAGGGCTCCGCTCCTCTGACCTACCGCGCGCGCAGCTACGACGAGCTCGCGGACGCTCCGATCGAGGTCGGCACCTTCGTCGAGGCCACCATCCGCCACGGCCAGGCGCGAATCTCCGTGGTGCTGCACGACGCCGAGCACCGGACCGTCCCCAAGAGACTCCTCGACCACATCCGGCGCATCGTCGCGACGCAAGCACGCTGGATGGGGGGCCTCCCGTACGAGCGTTACCTCCTCCTCATCCACACCACCGACTCCGAGCGCGAGAGGTACGCCGCGCTGGAACACGAGCGCGGCGCCTCGATCGTGATCCCCCGCGTGGCCCTGACGAACGCCGAGTGGTACGCCGACCTCCTCTACATCGTCGCGCACGAACACTTCCACCTCTGGAACGGGAAGCGCATTCGCCCGAGCGAGCACCGCGTCTACGACTACGCGGAGCCGAAGCCCTCCGGGCTGCTCTGGTTCACCGAGGGAGTGACCGACTACTTCGCCTTTCGCACGCTGCGTGCCGCGCACCTGCTGAGCGAGCCCGGCTACCTCGCGGCGCTGACGCGAGAGATCAATCGCATCACGGAGACGCCGGCCCGCCTGAGGCAGAGCCTGACCGACGCGGCCCGCGACGCCTTCTGGCCCCCTCGGGATCCTGCCGAGCCGGCGCTCTCGATCTACGCGAAGGGGCACCTCGTGGCGCTGCTCCTCGACCTCGAGCTGCGCGCGCGAAGCGGCGGTCGTACGACGCTGCTCGGCCTGCTCAAGCAGCTCGACAGGCGCGCGGCGGCCTCGGGGGTGGTGGGCCTCGGACGCTCCGACCTGGACGCCCTCCTCCGGTCCGTCGGCGGAGCAGAGCTCGTGGCCTTGCTCGCCAGCTGGGTCGACCGCCCCGGCGAGCTCGGCAATCACGCCACGCTGACCCGCGCCGGGCTCACCTTGCGGAAGAAGCCGTCGGCCGTCAGACCCCACATCGGGCTCGTCGCCCGCCGCGTACGCGACGAACTCGAGGTCACGGCGGTCGTCCCCGGAAGCCCCGCCATGCGGGCCGGGGTCGTGCGTCGAGACCGGATCCTCACCATCGACGGCGCCCCTCCCGGTCCCGGTTGGGTACGCGACCTGTGGAGCCCCGGACCGCACCGCGTGGTCGTCTCGCGCCGTGGCGAACGCCGCGAGGTGCTGCTCGAGGCGCGCTCGCTGCGTGGGACCGAATGGCTGCTCTCGTGCGCACCACCTCCGAGCCCGGCCGCGCGGCTCGTGCAGGAGACGTGGCTGGCCGGAAACGACTAGGAGGGCTCCCCGACGGGCTATCGCGGGAAGCGCCGCTGGGGGAGCTGATCACGATACCGTTCGAGCTCCGCGAGCGCCTCCGACGAGGCGGGGTTGCACTGCACCGCGCGCTCGAATTGCCTCTGGGCCAGAATCATCTTGCCCATGCGGGCGTAGACGCGCCCGAGAAGGAGGTAGCCCTGCTCATCGCGCGGCGCCAGCTCGACGGCCCGCCGGAGCTGCTGGACCGCGTCCCGCGCGTTCTCCGGGTCATCGGGAGCTTCGTGAAAGATGGCCCAGCCGAGCAGCGCCCGCAGGTCCCCGGCGTCGGGACAGAG
The DNA here is from genome assembly GCA_020848905.1 of Deltaproteobacteria bacterium. Classification (NCBI taxonomy): domain Bacteria; kingdom Pseudomonadati; phylum Myxococcota; class Myxococcia; species Deltaproteobacteria bacterium. Next base: position 130,166 of record JADLHG010000033.1, on the reverse strand, counting down.
CTGCACCGCTCCCGCGAGCGCCTGGCGCGCCTCGCCGTAGCGCTGGCCCTCGATCGCTCCGCGCGCCTGAGATGCCAGGCGCTCGGCGTGCAGGCTTCTTCCGCCGGCCTCCGACAGCACGCTCACCTCGCCCGTGCGGAGCCGCGCCTTGTACTCCTGACGTTGCCCGTGGGTCGCCACCGTCTGGTAGGCCTGGTGAGCCAGCCGGAAGATCTCGAGCGCCAGCTCGCGCGTCTCGGCCGAGACGTTGCGGAACCGATCGGGATGGTACTTCCGCGCGAGGCGCGAGTAGGCCTCCTCCACGTCCTCGTCGCTCGACCCCACCGCCACGCCGAGGACCCCGAACGGATCGCGGCGACGGAAGGAGATGAGCTCTGCCGCGAGCTGGCCACGCAGCGCCTGCTCGGGCGGAACGGCCGCCTCCGCCGCCTCCTCCTCGTCGGCTTGCGGCGCGCCGAGCGCGGCCACGACGCCGGTGGTGATGAGGACGTACGCCGCGCAGAGCGCCCGAGCCTCCGTCAGCGGCGTCGCGGCCAGGAGCTCGCGCAAGGTGCGGCGTCCGTCCATCTCGGCCGCGAACACCTGGTCCACCTCGTCGAGAGGGAACTCCTGAAAGCGCAGCTTGGGGTCCCGCGCGGGGGCCAGGTACCGGTCGAGCAAGGGCTCGAGCGCCTGCTTGAGGCGCGGGGGATCCCAGCGCCGACGCACGCCTTCAGCGATCAGCGTGGCGTTGTTCCACTCGAGGGCGATCACCTCGGATGGAAGCTTCACGTCGCGCTTGAAGAGGTATTCCCCGCGCGTCCACGAGAAGATGTCGAGGAGCTTGGCCTGGAGCTGCAGCTCGAGCCCCACGACGAGATTCTGCGGCGAGATGACCCCCATCTCGATCAGCACTGTCCCCTGCTGGCGGCGCGTCTCCTTCATCCGGCGCAGCGACTCGGCGCAGTCCCCTTCGGAGATCATCTTCTCGCGCACCAGGACCTTGCCCAGGCACTCGGCGAGCACGTTCGACTTCACGTAGCTCGGGTGGCCTTCCTTGAAATAGACGATCTTCTTGACGTTGTCGCGCAGCAGGAAGAGCGCCCCGACCGCGCGCTTCGCGTAGAGCTGGTGCAGAAGCTCGGGGAAGGGCGTGGTCTGCAGGTTTCCACGCAGGAGCACCGGCTCCGTGCGCACCGCCCGCACGGCCTTCTCCACGTGGTGCTTCTCGTCGCGACTGGCCTGGTCCGCGAGCGGCTCGGGCGCCTCCACCGACGCCGAGGCGAGCTCCGCCACGAGGAGCTCCGCGACCTGCATCGGATCGACGGGCTTCGAGAGCAGGTCGAGCAACCCCATCTGCTGCAGCGCAGCGGCCTTTTGCGACGGCGACCAGCGGGCGTCCGTCACCACCACGAGCGGCAGGTGCGCCCCCCGGGGATGGCGACGCACCGCCTTCGCCAGCTCGAACCCGCCGATCAGCGGGAGCTCGGAGTCGATGATGAGCGCGCCGACGAGGTCCCCGTCGAGCGCGTCGAGCGCCTCGCGGCCCGTCTGGGCCGACGTGGCGGGCATCCCGCGCGACTGGAGCGCGGCCACGAGCTGGTCGCGCAGGCCCACGTGGTGGACCACGACGAGGACTCGCGTGTCGACACCGCGGCTCACAAGCGGATATGCCCTCAGAATTCCAGGTGTAACGAGGTATCGAAGCCGGCGCGAGTATAGAAATCGTGCCCGGGCGCCGCAAGAGATTTTGCGGGCCGCACGGGGCCGCGTCCCACGTTGACAGCTCGCCGCAGCGCGTGGTAGCAGTGACCGGCCAGTCAGTCGAGCTATCCCGGAGGAACTCAGATGGACGCGAAGACCCTCTTCAATCAGAAGATCCCCGCCTTCCTGCAGGCCTCGCCCGACAAGGCGAAGGCCATCGACGCGATCTACGTCTTCAAGATCACCGGCGACGGCGGTGGCACGTGGACGGTGGATCTCAAGGCCACTCCCCCGAGCTGCAAGGAAGGCGACGCGGGGAACTCCGAGTGCTCCATCGAAGTCACCGACGCCGACTTCAACTCGATGCTGGCCGACCCGAACCTCGGCATGCAGCTCTACTTCCAGGGCAAGCTGAAGGTCAGCGGCAATCCGATGCTGGCGACCAAGCTGCAGCAGCTCTTCGCGATGGGCGTCTAGCCCACCGCACACCGCTCACCGATGCCGCCTCCCCTCGCGGGCGTCCGGGTCCTCGACCTGTCGCGCCTACTCCCCGGTCCCTTCTGCACGTTGATTCTCGCGGAGCTCGGCGCCGAGGTCGTGAAGGTCGAGGATCTGGGCGGCGGCGACTACCTGCGGCTCGTTCCGCCCTTCAAGGGCGGCCTCGGCGGCGCGTTCTACGCCCTCAACCGGGGCAAGCGCTCCATCGCGGTGGACCTCAAGCAGGCGAGTGGGCGCGAGCTTCTGCTGCGCCTGCTCCCCAGCTTCGACGTGGTCGTCGAGAGCTTCCGGCCCGGGGTGCTCGCTCGCCTGGGCCTCGACTACGCGACCCTCGCCGCGGCTCATCCGAAGCTCGTGCTCTGCTCCATCAGCGGCTACGGCCAGGACGGCCCTATGGCCGACCGCGCGGGACACGACATCAACTACCTCGCGACAGCCGGAGTGCTGGCCGCGAGCGGACCGGTCGGCGGCGCTCCCATGGTGCCGGGAGTGCAGCTCGCCGACGTGGCCGGCGGGGCGCTCTGGGCCACGATCCGTATCCTGGCCGCCCTCAAGAGCGGCGTCGGCGCGCACCTCGACGTCTCGATGACCGAAGGGGTCATGTCCTTCCTCCTTCCCTGGCTCGGGGACCTCGCCTTCGGTGGCACCCCGCTCCGTCGCGGGGAAGGAACGCTGAACGGCGGTGCGGCCTGCTACGGAGCCTACCGCGGCGCCGACGGCGGCTATCTGGCCGTCGGGGCGCTCGAGCCGAAGTTCTGGACCGCGTTGCGAACGGCGCTCGGACAGCCCTCCGACATGAGCGACCCGATAGCGCCACCCGCGCGCCAGACCGAGTTGAAGGGCGAGCTGGCCGCGCGCCTCGCGGAAAGATCACGGGACGAGTGGGCCCGCGAGCTCGCCTCGGCCGACGCCTGCGTCGAGCCGGTCCTCGAGATGGAAGAGCTCACGCGGCATCCCCACCACCAACATCGGCAGATGTTCTTCACGCTCGACGATGCGACGCGCGGCCCGCTCGAGATGCTGCGCCTGCCGCTCGGCGCGCCCGTCGCCACGACCCCCGCGCCGACTCACGGGCAACACACCGACGAGGTGCTGCGCGAGGCGGGCCTCTCGGACGCCGAGATCGCCTCCCTCCGGCAGCGCGGCGTGCTCCGCTAGATCGCGGCGCCCGGGCAGCGGTACGCGGTCTGCGCCCGGTGGCGCGCCTCGGTCAAACCGTCTTGTGGGTGCTGCTCGACCGGCGTGGGCGGCCCCCCGCCCCCTCCTTCGCCTCGTCCGGTTCGGGCTCCAGCGGCAGCGTCACGCTGAAGCGCGCCCCCTCCCCTGGCTTCGACCACGCGGAGATGCTGCCCCCGTGCTCGAGGACGGTCCGCTTCACGATGGCCAGCCCGAGACCGGACCCGTGGTCCTTGGTCGTGAAGTACGGGTCGAAGATCCGCTCGAGGATCTCCTGCTTCATCCCCGGTCCGTCGTCCGCCACGGTGATGGTCACGCGCCCCACCTGGCGGTTCGTCGAGGCCGAGATGGTCACCAGCACCCGGTCGCTCCGTCCCGCCCCCTCCGCCGCCTGCACCGCGTTCTCCACCAGATTAAAGATCACGTGCTTGATGAGCAGGCGGTCGACCCGAACGCGGCAGCTCGGGTCGAGCGGCGTCCAGCGCAAGGTGGCCCGCTGTTCGAGCTCCGGGTGGCTCTTGAAGAAGTCGTCCAGCAGGGCGTTCACGTCCACCGCCTCGGGCTGCACGCTCGGCAGCTTGGCGAAGGACGAGAAGGCCTGTACGAGCCGCCGCAGGCCATCCACCTCCTCGGTGACGATCTCCTGCGCGTCATCGAGCAAGCGGCGGAACTTCGGGTCATCCCCTTCGTACTTCTGATGGATCTGCTGGACGGCGAGCTGGATCGGCGTGAGCGGGTTCTTGATCTCGTGGGCCAATCGCCGCGCCACCTCCTGCCAGGCCCCGATCTTCTCCAGGTAGGTGATCCGTTCGCGGTTCTCGCGCAGCTGCCGCACCATCTCGTTGAACGCTTCCGCCAGCTCGCCGAGCTCGTCGCGCGTGCCGAGCTGCACCTCGGTCGTCAGGTCTCCACTGGCCACGCGTTGCGTCGCCGAGGCGAGCACGCTCACGCGCCGCGCCATCCGTCGCGCGATGTAGAGGCCCAGCCCGGTCGCCACGAGCAGCACCGCCCCGAACATGATCAAGAACGACACCCGATAGAAGGACGCGAGGTCGCTGCGCAGGCTCGTGATCTCGCGCGCGGTGCGCTCCGCGCGACCGAGGGCCTCGAAGTCGGCGAACGCCCAGGCGGGCGCCTGGAAGCTCAGCTCGAGCCGCGCCCCCTCGCCGAGAGGGCGAACCAGCCGCAGCTCGCGCACGGCGGCGCTCTTCGAGGGCAGCGCCCGACGCGCCGTGACCAGAGGCGTTCCCTCGGCTCCGATCACCGCGAGCCTTCCGAGCCCCTGCTCGCGCTCGACCAGCACCGCGGCACGGCGCTCCAGCGCCGCGCGGTCCCTCCGCTCGAGGGCCGCCCGTAGCGCGCCGTCCTCGGCCAGGAGCTGCGCCTGCAGCCGGAAGCTCCGTTTGAGCGCCTCGAAGAGCGCGCGATAGGCTTCGGCAGAGCGCGTCAGCGGCGGAACCAGTCGCCGCGTCTGTCCCTCGGCGACGCTGTCGGAGACGCGGATCACCTGACCGACCAGCACGATCGACGCCACGAGGGGGATCACCGCGATCAGCAGCAGCGCCAACGCGATCTTGATCTCGAAGCGGCTCATCGCGGCCGCCAGTGGAGCTGCGAGCGGAACTTGAAGGTCCGCTCCGCGCGGCGGATCTTGTTGTTCACGAAGATGCTGACGAACGAGCCGAAGAAGCTCTCCCCCCCCACCTGGCGCGGCTGTCGCGAGGGATTTCGCAACCACCGCCGCACCTCGGCCAGCACCTCGGGGCTCATGGGGTTCACCTCGACCACCCCGGCCACGAAGTAGCCCTCCCCACGCCGCAGCCTCGCGAGCGCCCCCACCGGAAAGCGCCAGAAGCTCGTCAGCCGGTCGACGACCTGGCGCTGGTCTCGTAGCCGCACGTAGTAGTTCCCCCGAGCGTCCTCGACGCGCAGCAGATAGACCTCGTCCCAGAGGTCGTAGACCGCGCGCAGGGTCTGGCCCGATACGGCGACCGCCGCGCCTCCGTCCCGCGCATAGAGGTAGACGCGCATCACCACCGTGGTGGCGAAGCCGCTGCGCAGCTGCTTCCTCAGGGCGTGGTCGAAGAGCTCGCGAAAGCCCGCGCTCACCACGAGCTGACCGCGCTCCTCGCGGAAGTCCGCCGCCTTGAGCACCACCGACTCGGCGCGCGGGGCGGAGGTCGGCGCAACGAGCACCGCCAACGCGACGCCCAGGCACAGCGCCGTCCGCGCAAAGGCGGCGTCAGAACGGGATCCGACCGAGCGCATTGCCTATGCTGAAGCGAAAGATGCCGAAGTGCGTGTCGAGCCGTAATCCGGCGTCGAGGGTGAGGTCGACGGGGATCTGCTCGGCGAGGGGGCGGTCGCGCACCTTGAGCTCGGCGCGGGACGCGAGGAAGATCACTCCTGCGTTCAGAAAGAAGTCCCCGGCGTAGAACCAGCGTCCGCCCCGGAACCAGGGAACGATGTACTCGACCGAGAGGCGCGCCGCGAGCTCCTCGTACCGCTTTTCGTCGATGGAGGTGCGGAAGATGTTGCGCGAGGGCAGCGTCGAGAAGTTGAGGCCGAGGGCGCGGCTCGGCAGGAGGTCGTTCAGGTCGGCGATAAAGAACTTGTCGAAGAAGGGCGCCTCGCCGAATAGGGCGCCGCCGAAGACCTGCAGCGCGAAGACGTGGCCCCAGCGCAGCGGGAAGAAATGGCGGTAGCTGGCGCTGAGCTTGAAGTAGTCGTAGCTCGACCCGAGGACGCGGCTCGAGACCTCTCCCGTGAGGGTGAGCAGAGACCCGCGTTCGGGCACGACGGGGTCGGAGCGCGTGTCGCGCTCGAGCAGCACCCGCACGTTCGAGAGGTGGCTCGCGCCGTTGGCGATGTCGAAGTCGATGGGCACGGTCCATCCGTCGGCAGCGTGGCGGACCGCGCCGAGCGGCACCTCGGAGCGGACGAATTCTCCTCGGTAGTCGAAGTGGAGCCGCGTGTACCGCGCGAGGTCGAAGCCGGCGCCGAGCGTTCCACCCGCTCGGCGGTACCGGATCGAGAGGAAGTCCTTCGGATCCGAGCTGCTCGACGGTCCCGACTGGCGGAAGAACTCGTTGCCGTTCACGTAGAGGAAGCTCGCCGTGAGCGCGAGCGGCCCGCCGGCCAGCCGCGGAACGGTCGTTCGCAGCCAGTAGGCCTGCTGGAGCTCGCCCCCCTTCACCACCGGATTGGCCCCGAGGACGAAGGCCCCCTCGAGCCCGATGCCGCGGCCGAGGAAGTTCTTCTCGGCGAGGCCGAAGCCGCCCCACGCGGCGGTCGCCTCGCTCGTGCCGAGGAAGAGGTCGGTGAGCACGATCGTGCCTCGCTCCACTACCTCGACGACCAGCACCACCCTCCCTCGCGCGCCCCCCTTGCGCAGCCGCAGGCGCACGTCCGAGAAGTGGCCGAGCGAGAGCAGGCGGAAGCGCGAGACGTCGAAGCGCGGGTCGTCCACGGAGAGGTGCTCCCCCGGGCTGACGCGCAGCGCGCGCCGGATCACGTGGTCCCGCGTCTTGTGGTTGCCGTGGATCTCGACGCCCTCGATGAGGTACCGCGGCGCCTGAGGATCGGCCGGGGAGGTCCTGGCCTGGACCGCGTGGCCCGCGAGGAGCAGCGCCGCCGCGAGCAGCATCCCACGGGCCGAGGAACACGCTACGGCGGGCCGACGAAGCACGGGCGGAGCCTCTCCCACCGACGGCGGGTCGTCAAGCCGCCGCGAAGGCGCGCCCGCCGCGCGCGCCTTGCCTGCGCTCTTCTTGCGTGCTAACCCTCGCCAGCGCGCTTTGGCTCGTGCGGCTCGGTACATGCCCCATTTGCAGCAGATCGCCGTCGCGGTGGTGCTGGGCTCTCTGAGCGGCTGCACCGACCTGCGCGCGTTCGAAGGCGAGTGGCGGGGGGCGGTGGTGGCGGAGGAAGCCGTGCGTCAGGGTTTCGCGCAGGGGACGACAGTCGCTCCGCTCGCGCTCTCGAGCGTCGACCTGCACGCGCTCTCGGCCACGCTCACCACCTCGGACGGCAAGTTCCACGATACGCGGCTCGCACGGGTAACGAAGGCCGCGAGCGACGTCCTTGCGACCCTCTCCTTCGACGGCCAGCCGATCCGCAGCTACCTCGCTTTCGCCCCGCTGGCGAACGACCCGACGGGGCCGTGGACCCTGGCACTGATCAGTCTCTTCGCCGACGAGCGGGTCGAGCTCCGCCTGATCCGGGGCAACGACCTCTTCGGGGTCTTCCGCCTCCGCCGGGAGTGAGCCGAGCCATGGACGCCGACCGCGACCTCCCCACCGTCGTGTACGTGGAGGACAACCCCGACAACCTCCGGCTCGTGCAGCGCGTCCTCGAGTCCACCGGCCGCTACCGCGTGCTCGGCGCCGCGGACGGAGTGGCGGGGCTGGCCCTGATCCGGCACCACCGGCCGGCCATCGTGCTGCTCGATCTGGACCTGCCGATCCTCGGCGGCCTCGAGCTGGCGAAGCAGATCCGGACCGACCCCGAGCTCGCCGGCACCCCCGTGGTAGTGGTGAGCGCGAACGTCATGCACGGCGAACGCGAGCGCTGTCTGGACGCCGGGTGCATGGATTTTGTGGAGAAGCCGATCGACATCGTCGCCTTTCGCGGCGTGGTGGCCCGGTGCATCCGGCGCGGAAATCCTCCCACCTGATCGGCTGCCCAGGAGCTCCCGCGGCGGACGCTTATTGCGGCGAGGGGAGGCGCGCGTCGGCGGGCCGGACGTAGAGCGGCCCAGCTGCAGCCAGGTCGTCGAAGTCGCCGGCGAGAGCGCGCGACAGCGCGGCCCGCGCCAGGTACGCCGCGTCGATCGCGTGCAGCGCCTCGGGCCCCACGCTCGCCCGCGGGAGCGAGCCCAGTAGCAGGTCGCGGTAGCGGAGCGCCCCGTCTCCCACCAGCACGAGCCGCTCCCCCACCCCGAGATAGGTGGAGAGGCCGCGCGGCGTGCTCAAGATCTCGGGGCCCACCGGCTGGCCCCCCCGGTAGAGCCCGCAGTAGAGCTCCTGCCGTCGCGCGTCGAGGATCACCGCGACGAGCGGCTCCGGCCCGAGCAGGTCGCCCGCGGCTCCGCCGAAGGCCTGCAGGGTGGGGACGCAGAGCAGCGGCTTCCCGGTGGCCAGGCAGATCCCCTTCACCGTGGCGAGGCCGATGCGCAGCCCGGTGAAGGACCCCGGGCCTCGCCCGCAGACGAAGGCGTCGACGTCGGCCAGGCGGAGGCCCGAGCTCCGCAGGGCCTCGTCGAGCTGTTCGAGGAGCCCCTGGGCGTGGGTCTGCACGGCCCGGGCGGTCCGGGCCAGCACCCGCTCCCCCTCCAGGATGGCCACCGACGCGGTGGAGGTCGCGGTATCGAGGGCGGCGAATCGCATGGGCCCGGGGGGTTAGAACCAGTACCGGACGATGTCGTTCTTGCAGGCGAAGACCATCAGCGAGACGAGCAGGAAGAGGCCCACGTACGAGGCGATCTCCCGGGCGCGCAGGCTGAGCGGCCGCCGCTTCACCGCCTCGAGCGTGAAGAACATGATGTGCCCACCGTCGAGGATCGGGATCGGCAAGAGGTTGAGCATGCCGAGGTTGATGCTGATGAGCGCCATCATCGACAGGAAGTGGTCCCACCCCTTCTTCGCCGCGACCCCCGCCGTCTGGTAGAGCATCAGCGGTCCGCCGATGGTGTCCCTCGGGATCGCGCCGCGAAAGATCTGGACGAAGGCCACGCCGATGACCCCCACGATCTCGCCCGTCCGTCGCACGGCCTCCGACACGGCGTAGACGAACCGCCCCTCGATGGGGATGGGGTCCGCGATCCGTCGGAGGAGGCGGTTGTGCGCGCCGAAGACGAAGCGTTCCTGCTCCTGCCGGTACTCGTCCCGGTAGGTCACCTTGGAGATCTTGAAGGTGGCGCTCTTCTCCTGGCCTCCGTACGGCACCCAGGTGATGCCGTGGCTCACCGAGAGCTTCGTCAGCAGCTCTTGCCGGATGAGCTCCCAGTGCGTGACCGGCTTGCCGTTGAAACGGACCACGCGGTCCCCCGGCTTCATCCCGATCCTGGCCGCCGGGCTCCCCGGCTCCACCTCGCGGATGAAGAACTCCGCCGAGAGGATCCCCGTCTCGTAGACCAGCTTTCGTCCGACGGTCTTCGGCTCCGGGTCGATGACCGTGGAGGCGGGGGTGAGCACCCGTACGTCGGCGAACCCGCTCACGGCCCGCCCCGGACGAAGGTACGAGACGCGCAGCGACTCTCCCTTGTTCTTCGCCAGCAGGCGCTCGAGCTCGGCCCACCGCTCGACGGGCACCCCGTTGACCGACGTGATGATGTCCCCGGTGCGCAGGCCCACGCGCCCCGCCGGTGACTTCGGGTCCGAGATGCCGAGCTGCGCCAGCTCGAAGTAGTTGCCGATGCCGATCCGCCCCTCGCGCTTCTCCATGCCGAGGCGCGTCGGCTGAACGTGCTCCTGGCTGGTGATGTAGCGGTCGAAACGCTGCCCCTCGCGCTCGATGGTGAAGCGCATCGACCGGCCGGGCTCGTCGGCGATGGTGCGCTGCATCTCCTCCCAGTAGCGGACGCGCTGGCCGTCGATCGCGACCACGCGGTCGCCGGGGAGGAGGCCCGCCTCGGCCGCGGGGAGGCCGGCGAAGACCTTGCCGATCACCGACGGCGGCAGGCCGGTCATGGTGGCGTAGAAGACGAGGTAGATCAGGGTCGGGAAGATCAGGTTGAAGGCCGGCCCCGCGAAGACGACGATGTAGCGCTGCCAGAGGGGCTTCTGATGGAAGGCACGCCCCTGGTCCTCCTTCCGGATCTCGTCGTTCGGGTCCTCGCCGAGCATCTTGACGAAGCCGCCGAGAGGGAGCCACGCGACGCAGTAGTCCGTCTCGCCCTTGCGGAAGCCGACCATGCGCGGCCCGAAGCCGAGCGAGAACTTGAGCACCTTGACGTTGAAGAGCTTGGCGAAGAGGAAGTGCCCGAGCTCGTGGACGAAGATCAAGACACCGATGAGCAGGATGAAATAGAGGACGGTCATTGGCGTTGAGTGTAGCGAACTGCCCCCGCCGGGGCTACGGCCCGCTCACCCCCATGCGATGCTGGAGGTAGCCGAGAGCCGCCTTGGCGATGAGGCCCACGACCTCGGCCGCGACGGTGAAGCGCACCGCACCCTGCCGGTTCTGGACCTCGAAGGTGCTGACGAAGGGCGCCTCTTGCCCGGCCGCCGGCAGGAGGGGCTTGAAGGTGCTGAGGAGCCTGGGCTCGAGGAGCTCGCCCGCCTCGAGCGCGCGGTGCACCTGTCGCGCGAGCGTCCCGACGGGGACGAAGGCGAGCCCCACACCGCCGCGCAGCGTCTGGTGCGCCCCTAGCTTCGCGTGGAGCGCCCCCTCGGCGCGCCCCTCGAGCCGGATCAGCGCCGCCTTCAGGTGGCGGTCGCAGTGCTTGCCGCCCGCCACCAGGAGGACGGGATCGCCACCTCGATCCTTGGCCACGACGAGAGCGAGCTTCGGGCGCGCCCCGAGCAGCGCCCGGGCAGCCTTCGCGTAGCGGGCGAGCGCCGCCTTCCCGTCGTCGAGGCTGACGTTGAACGCCCCGGCGAGCTTCTCGGTCACGCGCGGCCAGCCGAAGGCGAACTCCACCACGTCCGCCGAGAGGCCGCCGACCCGGAGAGCCCGCGGCCGGATGCGCGCCTCGAGCCTGAGCCCGCGCGCGTCGTACTGTCGCGCCGCCGCTCGCGCGATGGCCCCGAAGTCCTTGGCCAGCGCGCGGAGCGCGTCGAGCGTCGCCTCGCGCGCCTTCGCCCCCTTGGCGCGATACGCGCCCACGAACCCGGGGCTGCCATCGTCGTCGACGAAGAAGGCCGTGGCCTGCTCCCCCGACAGCTGGTCGAGCACCGCCGCGGTGATGGAGCGCCACCGGTCGGGCATCGCCGCATCGAGCTTCACGGGGAGCTGCGCGGCCAGGAGCTTGAGCGCCTCCACGGCCTCTTCGAGCTCCGTCACCTGGAGCTCGCGGGTCTTGCGCGTCAGGACGGCCACCGCGGCGTCGCCGGGGAGGACAGCCGCCCCCCAGAGCGGCCCGGCGTTCAGCTTGCCCAGGTAGGCGTGGAGCGCGCCGCCGTCGAGCGCCTCCATCAGTAGCTCGCCGCGAATTCCCTGCGGCTCCATCCAGAGCGCGAGCTTCGCCTCGCGCATGCTCTCGGACCAGGCGATGGCCCGCGCCACCTTGGCGAGCGACCGCCTCTGCCCGGCCGCCGGTCCGCCGGGGCCAATAAGCTGCTGCAGGGAGCGCAGGGTGACGCCGTGACGCGCCCACGCGGTGACGACGTCTAGCCGCACCTGCACCGTCGGAGCGCCGCGCGCGCGAAGCAGCGGCACGAGCACCCCCTCCGCCCCGTGGAGCGCCCGCTCGTGCGCCGCGAGCAGCGCGTAGCCCTCGCGGAAACGCACGAGGAGCTCCCGGCCGCCACCGCCGAAGCGATGGTCGCCCCAGGGCTGCGCGCGGTGGACGAAATTCTCGCGGCGGAAGAGGCCCAGCAGCTGGTCGGGGTCCCGCACGGGAACCGCCACTATGACGGGCCCGAGGCCGCCGCTCGGATAGACCTTCGGATCGAGGAGCGCCGCGGCCCAGGGGCGATCGGTCGCCACCGCGTCCACGAGCCCGGGCAAGCGGCGCAGCGACTGGAACAGCTGGGCCTTCAGCCGGGCCGGGTCCACGAGCGCCTGCAGCGGCGCCGGAAGCTGGGGCTGGATGTAGCCCACGCTGCGCCGCAGCAGCTCGTCGAGGCTGTCGGCGCGAACCGTGAGCAGCACGTCCTTGCGCAGGTCGACGCGCGGCGCGGCGGGGGGAGCGGAGCGGGCAGCGCGAATTGGCCGGGCCGCGGGACCCTGCGGCGCCGCGACGGGCAGCGTGGGACTGCACCCGGCAAGGATCGCGAACCACGCCAGAGCAGCGGCAGGTCTCAGCCGTTTCGTCGTCTCGCTTCGCACCGTCGGGCCTCCGCTCGAGCCAGCCGTGGCCGGCAACGGCCGTTGGTAGCACGGAGGACCCCGGAACCTCCAGCCCAGCCGCTCCGTCGTGCTATATTGCAGGTGGGCCATGTCGACGCCCGTTCTTGAACTCGCCGAAGTCGAAGCAGCCGTGGACGAGCTCCAGCGGAAGCTGGACCGCTTGCGCGTGCTCTACGAGCAGTACTTCATGGGGATCGAGAAGCGGGAGCCCAGCACCCTGCTCAAGGACGTGGTGCGCATCCTCCACCTCCTCGATCAGCAGAACATCCGCAACACCGGCCTGCGCTTTCGGCACCGCACGCTGCTGCAGAAGTTCAACTCGTTCCGCACCTACTGGAACCGCACGGTGCGGGCCATCGAAGCGGGGACCTATCACCGGGACATCGCGCGCCTGAAGCGCAAGCTCTCCGGGCAGGGAGTGAGCATGCCCTCCGTCGGCAAGCTCCGCACCGCCGCGGACGTCGAGCGCGCCATGACCGAGGCCGCGCAGCGCCCGGAGATCGACGAGGACGCCGTCACGCCGGTCCTGCCCTCCCCGCCGCCGGCGCACGAGGGCGCGAGCACCCCTCCGTCCGCCATGCGGGCCGGCTCCGGGACAGAGCGCTCGCGCCGCGCACCCGAGGAGGACGACGAGCAATACGATCTGGACAACCTGTTCTCTGAATCCGACGCGCCCCGCCCGCCAACGCGGCCCGCGGCACCGGCTCCCCCCCGCGCGACTGCGGCTACTCCGACGGCGCCTCCCCCGACCTCGCCCCCTCTGGCGACGCCCCCCACCCAGGCTCCGGCCGAGGCCCCGCGTCGCATGGTGGTGGCCCGCGTGGCCTCGATCCCGAACTTCGGCCCCCCGACCGCGCCGCCAGGTCCTGCCACGGCGCGACCGCAGCCTGCCGCCGCGGCCCCCGCGCCCGCAGCCCAGTCCAAGGGGGGCGGTGCGGAGCTGAGCGACGCCAGCCTTCAGTCCGTGTATCGCCGCTTCGTCAAGGCCAAGCAGATGTGCGGCGAGGACACGAGCTCGATCCACCTCGACACCCTCTCGCGCACGATCGAGCGCCAGCTCCCGAAGCTCCGCGAGCTCCACCCCGGCAAGGAGATCGAGTTCCAGGTCGTCATCCGGCAGGGCCGAGCGATCCTCAAGGCCAAGCCCAAGGACGAGTGAGGGCCACGACGCCTCGGGAATCCTAACTAGGAACGCCTAAGTTGCCGATCAAACAAGGTCGCCCAGCTCCGCCTCGCTGCGCGGACTGTCCAGGCGATCCTGCCGCCAGAGCTGCTCTTCCACCGCCGCGAGGAGAGGCCGCGTGGTCTCGGCCCGCAGCGCGCAGACGGGTATCGCCGAGCTGCAGCGTCGCCGCTCGGCCAGCACCTCGGGGTCGAGGCGATCCATCTTGTTGAAGACGACCACCGTCGGCGTATCGGAGACACCGAGGTCGCTCAGGATCTTCTCCACGGCCTCGATGTGCTGGCGATACTCGTCGTCCGAGATGTCCACCACGTGCAGGAGCAGGTCCGCCTCGCTCAGCTCCTCGAGCGTCGCGCGAAACGCATTCACGAGCTCCGCCGGCAGCTCGTGAATGAACCCCACCGTGTCCGTGAGCAGCAGCTCTCGCTCCTCGGGAAAACGCAGCCTCCGGCTCGTCGGATCCAGCGTCGCGAAGAGCTTGTCCTCGGCGAGGGTCTCCGCCTGCGTGAGGGTGTTCAGGAGAGTGGACTTCCCGGCGTTCGTATAGCCCACGATGCTCACGATCGGCAGGTCGCGCTGCTGGCGAAGCGCCCGCCGTCCCCCCCGCTGGCGCGAGAGCTCCTCGATCTGTCGCTCGAGCCGCGTGATGCGCTCGCGCACGCGGCGCCGGTTGATCTCGAGCTTGGTCTCTCCCGGCCCCCGCCCCCCGATCCCTCCGGTGAGGCGACTCATCATGGTGTTCTTCTCCACGAGCCGCGGCTGCAGGTACTTGAGCTGCGCCAGCTCCACCTGGACCTTGCCGTCTCGGCTGCGCGCCCGCTGGGCGAAGATGTCGAGGATGAGCATGGTGCGATCGATGACCTTCAGCTCGGTCGCCTCACTCACCGCGCGCGCCTGCGCCGGACTCAGGTTGGGGTCGAGCACCAGGAGCTCCGCGCCGAGCTGGTTGGCGCGCTGCACGATCTCCTCGAGCTTGCCCCGCCCCACCACGTAGCGCGGGTCCGGGCGGTCTCGCTGCTGCACCACCACGTCGAGGACGGTGACCCCCGCCGTGCGGCAGAGCTCCTTGAGCTCGGCCACGCAGACCTCGGGGGCGCGATGCTTCGCCCCGCGGCTCGCGACGTGCACCAGGATCGCCCGGTCCTTCCCCCGGTCTGCGGCCCGCACGCGCGCGGCCCGCGCGAACTCCTCCTCGAGGGAGGGGACGAGCTCCGCGAGGTCGAGCGTCTGCGCGTGGACGGGCTCGGCCGGCAACACCCGCCAGAGCTTCCCCTGCGGGTTCTCCGGGAGCAGGTGCGCGCTGTGCACGAGCGCCGGCCGGCCATCTCGGTACATGGTGATCGCCGAGACCAGATCGAAGCGCAGCAGCGCCAGGTCCGTCAGGTCGTCGTTCGAGAGCCCCTCCCCGCGCAGGTGCGTGTGCACGAGTCGCAGGCCTCGCAGGCGCCCCAGGCCCGCTCGCAGGCGTCCGATGTCGGGCATCCAGAGCTTGTTGGCGTCCCCCACGATCACGTGGTCCGGGTGCCCCTTGCGATCGAAGAGCACCCCGAGCTGCCGCCCGGTCTCGACCGACAGCGCGCAGAGCGCCGACGCCAGCTCCGGCGAGACGACCTGCGCCGGGTCCAGACGACGGCGGTAGAGGCGCTCGGCGGCACGCAGCGCGCTCGCCTTGAGCCCCGTGACGTTCCCGTGCACTTCGGCGGCCACGGTCGATCAGCCCGCAGCGCGAGGGCGCATCGAGAGTCGACTCGCGCCGCGCCGGGGACGCCGAGCGCTACGCCGAGCCCTGGGGTACGTCATCCCCGGCGCTGACCTTCTGCTGCTCCTCGAGGAGCGTGATGGCCACGGCCATGGCTCGCTTGGCCTTGTCGGCGAGCTGCTCGTCCGCCCGGATCTTTTCGTGCGCTTTCCCGAGGCGCTCCTGCAGCTCTCCAAGCTGACCCTCCTGCTCTCGCATGCGACGGTCCTGGTAGACCACCGTCTGCCGGCTCCGTTCCAGATCCTGCTCGAGGCTCCCGATGCGCTGCTGGTGCCCGCCGAGCTCCCCCTCGAGGCGCTCCCGCTCCTCGCGCCGTTCCTCGGCCAGGGCCCCGAGCTCGCCCCGATGGCGCGCGTCCGCCGTCGCCACCTCCTCGACGTGCCGCCGCCGCAGCTCGGTGACTTCCGCCTCGTTGCGGCGCCGCGCCTCGTCCATCGCCTGCGCGTGTTCGGCCTCGAGGCGTTCCTGTTCGGCCGCGTGGTCCTGCTGCTGGGCCTCGCTCAGCGCCCGATACTCGGCCTCCTTGGCCTCCAGCGTGCCACGATGCACCTCTTCCAGCTCGCGGACCTGCCGCGCGTGCTCCTGGCGCACGCGCTCGAGCTCCGCCGCGTGCTCCGTCCGCGCGTGTCCCAGCTCGCGCGTGTGCTCGTCTCGCAGCCGCTCGAGCTCCGCCGCCTGAGCCGCCCGCAGGCTCTCCTCCGCGCGTCGATGCTCCGCAACCTGCGCCGCCCGGTCCGCCGCGGCCTGCTCCGCCTGGCTCGTCAGCGCCGCCTCGTGCTCCGAGCTCAGCCGCGCGAGCTCGTCGGCGTGCCCTTGCCGCAGCGACTGGAGCTCCCCCTCGTACCGCTGGGCCTGCGACCCCAGCGCCAGGCGGTGGTTCTGCTCGAGCTGCGCCACGTGGACGTCGTGGTCGGCCCGCACCCGTTCGAGCTCCGAAGCCTGCCCGCTCTCGAGCCGCTGCCGCTCCTCCGCTCGCTGGCGCTGCTGCTCCTCCATGGCCGCCGCGTGCTCGGCCTCCAGCTCCTGTATTGCCAGGGTCTGTTCGTCGCGCAGCGCCCGGATCGCCGCCGCGTGCTCGGTCGCCAGCTGCTCGAGCTCCGCCCTCGCCTCGTCGACCGCGCGCTGGTGGTCCGAGACCATTCCCTCCACGACCTCCGCGTGCTCGCCGCGAAGCCGCTGCTCGGCCGCCGCGTGCTCGTCGCGCTGGCGCTGCTCGGCCACCCGATGCTCCTCGCGCAACGCGCGCTCGGAGGCGACGTGCGCTGCCTCGAGCTCCTCGCGCTCTCGCTGCGCCTCGTCGACGGCCTGGCGGTGCTCGCCTCGCAGACTCTCGGCCGTCGCCGCGTGCTCCGCTTCGAGCCGCTCCACCGTGGCCGCATGCTCCGCCTGCGCCCGCTCCGTGGCCGCACGGTGCTCCGCCTCCAGCCGGTTCACGCTCTCCGCGAGCTCGTCCTGCAGACGCTGCTCGGTCGCCTGCAGCTCGGCCTTCAGCCGCGTCGTCTCCTCGGCGTAGCGCGCCTTCAGCTCGGCGTTCTCCCCGTAGGCCTTGTCGATCTCGCGCTTGGCCTCCTCGAGCCGCGCCTTGACTCCCTGCTCCCTCTCCACCAGCTTCTGCTTGTCCTGCTGAAGCGCCTCCATGCGCTCCCGGACCGTCATCATCTCCTTCTCGACGACGAGCAGCTTCTCGTCCATGTCGCGCGCCCGGCGCTCCAGCTCGCGAACCTTGTCCTTGTGGTCCAGGATCTGGCGCTCCTTGGCGTCCAGGTCGTCCTTCAGGTCGAGGATCTCTTTTTCCTTCTTGTTGATCACCTCACGCAGGCCGAGCAGCTCCCGGTCCTTCGAGAAGGCGCTCCCCGCGGCGGCCCGGCTCGTCGCCGCCTGCACCTCGTCCTGAAGGCGTCGGTTCTCGCGCTGGAGGTCGTCCAGGCCGCGCCGGGCGTGCCGTTCGACCTCCGCCACCCGACGATCGGCCTCGGCCTGCACGTCCTCGACCCGTCGCCGCAACGCCTCTTCGTCGATCGCCGGAGCTGCCGGCGGCGGGGGCACGGCGACCTCCGCCTGCGAGGCCCGCTCCTCGGCCTCGGCGAGCGCGTCGGTGAGGCGGCCGCGTTCCCGTTCGAGCTCCTCCACGCGGCGACGTAGCGCCTGCTCGTTCTCCGACGGGCCCGGGCGCGCCGCGGCGGCCGCGACGGCCGCGAGCCCCTCGGGGGCCGAACCCCGCCCCACCGCCCCCGTGGCCACCCTGCGCACGGGCGGCTGGTCGAGCGCCGTCGTCATCAGCTCCATCGGCGTCTCGGCCACCTCCCCGAGGTCGAGCGGCTCCGCCGGGGCGATGACCTGCGGCTGCCCCTGCATCCTCATCCCTTCCTCGTGCGCCGCCTCCGCCGCCGTCATGACAGGCGTCGGCTCCCCTGCGCCCTCGTCGAGCCCCCCGAGCTCGAGCGCCGCGAAGGCGTCCTCCGTCTCGCGGTCGATCTCGTGGTCCACCCGCACCGCCGTCATGGCCGCCATGTCGAAGGTGCCGGTGTCGTCGACGTCGATCGCCCCCGGCACCTCGTCCGAGGTCAGCGCCGCCTCCTCCACCACCGCGTCGTCCTCGATGACCTCGATCTCCTCGTCGCTGGTCACGCTGTGCGTGCCCAGGTCGATGATGTTGGCGAGGCCGTCGATGTTGGTCGCCCCCTCGAAATCCTCGGGGCCGTCGTCCATCGACTCGCTCGCGTCGGGCAGCTCCATCAGGCGCGCGAGCTTCTCCATCAGCTCGCCCATGCCGAAGGGCTTGATGATGTAGTCCTCGGCGCGCGTCTTCAGCTTGCGGTGCTGGTCGAAGATCTCCTGCGTCGCCTCCGAGGACATGATCACGAGCGGAACGTCCTTCGTGGCCGGGTTCTTCTTCAGCTTGTTGCAGATCGAGTAACCGCTCATCTTCGGCAGCTCGACGCAGAGGAGGATCAGATCGGGGAGCGGCTGCCTGGCGCGGGAGAGGGCGTCGTTGCCGTCGGTGACGAGGTCGACCTCGAGGCCGCCGCGGCGCAGCGCGTTCTCGATTTGCGAGGCGAAAGCCAGGTCGCTCTCGACCACCATCACACGCGGCGCGTTCTTGTAGGGTGCCATGCGTCCCTGCCTCTCCTGAGGGGCCTGCCCGTCGCGGGCATCGAAAGCTGGAATTTCACGATCTTAGGTTCCGACGGTCGCGCTGTCAAACTGCGGCGACCGCGCGGGTGCGGGACGGCAGGTCAGCGCACGTGCGCGATGAGCCGCACCAGACGATGGCGCTCCATGTCCGACGCCACGGCGTAGCCGGTGCCGCCGTCCACGAACATCGCCACGTTGTAGCCCCTGACCGGGTGCCACTGGACGTCGCGCGTTCCGAGGCGCATCACCTGCCCCCCGGCCTGAGGCAGCGCCCCCTGGTCCACGATGAAGACCGACACGCGATTCCGGCCCACCAGATACGCGAGATAGGCCGCCCGGTGCTCCCGCAGGTTCGAGAGCCTCGCCCCCACGAGCTTGACCTCCGGCTCCCCGAAGGTCGGCGGGCGAATCGCGAACGGGACCTTGTTGCTGAAGAAGCGCCGCACGGACTCCATGCTGGAGCCCACCACGTCGAACGGCACCTCCTGCCGGTGCCACTGCACGCTCTCCTCGGCGAGCGACGCCAGCGCATCCACCTGCGAAAGATCCACGCGCCGCGAGAGCACCACCCCCGTCACGAGGGCCGCCGCCGCCGCCGCGGGAATGATGACGCGCAGCGAGCGCCGCGCCCAGTGCTCGCCCCCGTGCTCCTCGGCCTGGAGCGCGCGGCAGACCCTCGCCCGCAGCTCCGGCGACGCCTGCACCCCACCACCCTGCTGCTCCTTCAGTCGCGCGCGAAACCGCTCCTCGAAGCGCGCGATGCCGCGGCACCGGCAGCAGCTATGCAGGTGGGCGGCGTAGGCCACCCGGTCTTCCTCGGCGAACTCCCCGTCCAGGTAGGCGTGGATGAACTTCTGAAGCTCCTGGCAGTCCATGGCCTACTGTCCCCGCCGCCGCCGGTACGCGTCCAGGTCGGTCGGCGCGTCGGCGCCGCTCGACTCGGCGGGGGCCGGCACGATGCCTCGCTCGACCGCGTAGTGCCAGAGCGCCTTCTGCAGCAGGCGCCGCCCCCGGTAGAGCCGACTCATCACCGTGCCCACCGGACATTCCAGGATCTCGGCGATCTCCTTGTAGGAGAAGTCGTAGACGTCGCAAAGCAGCACCGCCAGCCGGAACTCCTCCGGCAGCCCCTCCACGGCTTCCTTGATCCGCTCGACCGCGATCCCGTCGAGGATCCCGGCCTCCGCGTCCTCTCCGGCCGCCGTCGCCTCGGAGATGAAGCGGTCGTAGTGCCCTTCCACCTCGGCCTCGAGCTCCACGCGCCGCACGCTCTTCGTCTTGCGAAACGTATTGTAGAAGGTGTTGGTGAGGATCTTGAAGAGCCAGGCCTTGATGTTGCTGCCCGTCTCGAAGCGGTCGTAGAAGCGGAAGGCCTTGACCAGCGCGTCCTGGACCAGGTCCTCGGCGTCGCGCTCGTTCCGCGTGAGCCGCAGGGCGAGCCCGTAGAGCGCGTCGAGGTGGACCAGCGCCTCGCTCTCGAACTCGTGTCGCTGCCGACTGGAGGAAAATACCGTGCGACGCATCTGCCTTCAGTACCCGGGCCGCGGTCGTTCTATTCCTCGAGCATGGCCCGGAAGGGGGCTGGACTTCAAGATACGCGTGCGATTCGCGATTGTTGCATGAAGTCGCCAATCGCCGCGAAGGCCCGCCGCAAGGTCTCCTCGGGGGGGAGGAACACCACCCGGAAGTGGGCCGTCCCGGGGCGCTGGCCGAAGCCGGAGCCGTGGACCACCACGACCCCCGTCTCGAGAATCAGCCGCTTGACCCAGGCCTCGTCGGGCTCCTCGATCTCGAGGCGCGGAAAGGCGTAGAAGGCCCCGGCGGGGGCCACGCACGAGACCCCCGGGATGGCGTTCAGCATCTCCACGGTGATCTGCCGGCGCGCGCGGAGCTTCGCCACCACGGTGGCCACGTGGCTCTGATCTCCCTCGAGGGCCGGCACGATGCCGTACTGCACCGGCAGGTTCGCGCACAGCCGCGCCCGCAGGAACTTGTGGATCGCGTCCACGAGCGGCCGAACGCGCTGCTCCGGGCCGCTCACCACGCACCAGCCCATCCGCAGCCCGGGACCGAGGAACGCCTTCGACATGCCGTTGAAGGTCAGGACCGGCACCTCGTCGGTGAGCGAGGCCAGCGAGACGTGCGGCAGCCGGTCGTCGAGGACCAGCCGGTCGTAGATCTCGTCGCACAGGATGACGAGCTTGTGGCGCGCGGCGAACTCCACCAGCGCCTCGAGCGTGCGGCGCTCGCAGACCGAGCCCGTCGGGTTGTTCGGGTTGATGATCACGAGCGCCCGGGTCCGCGGGGTGAGGCGCGCCTCGAGGTCCGCCGGGTCCGGCTGCCAGCCGTTGCTCTCGTCGAGGAAGTACGGGTTCTCCACGACGCCGAGCTTGTTGAGCACCGCCGAGTAGAGCGGGTAGCCGGGCCACGGCAGGAGCACGTCGTCCCCCTCGTCGGCCAGCGCCGAGAGGCAGATCTCGATGCACTCGCTGCCGCCGTTGCCGACGAAGGCGTCTCGCACGGCGCGGATCCCGTTGCGCGCGGCCTGCGCGCGAATGGCCTCGAGCGCCACGGGGAGCCCCTCCGACGGGGCGTAGCCGGTGTGGTTGTCTCGCATCGCGCGACAGATCGCGTCCACGATGTGCGGCGGCGTCACGAAGTCGAACTGGTTCGGGTCGCCGATGTTCAGGTAGAGCAGCTCGCGGCCGGCCGCCTTGGCCTGTCGCGCCACAAGCACCACGTCCCGCACCGCGTACTGGATCCGCTCGGTCCGCCGAGCCGGTTTGATCGCGTCCATCGTCATGAATTCGTCCTCTGACCGGAAGATTCTGATCCGCCGCGCGCGCCCGGCCCGCCTCGCAGCGCAGCGCGCCGCGTCGCTTTCTGGCCTCGGGTCCCTCGATCGCTACAATCGGGGTGCTTGGCCGGCCGCAAAAACTCTACCTTCGCGTACTGCGCGCCCGCTCCACGACGGGCCCGGAGCGCGCTCTGCGCCGTCCGCTCCGCCGCCGGCCTCGCGCTATCGGTGGTCCTCTCAGGAGCGACCGCGGGGAGGGCAGAAACGCCGGACCAACCCGTGTCAGCGGAGTACATCCAACGCCGCCTCCGAAGTCAAGGGAGCGCGGCCCCCTCGCCCGACGCCGCTCTCGCTCGCGTGGCCTCGCAGTACGGCCAAGCGCTCGCCGAGCTCCCCGCCTCCTCTCCCGGCCAGGCCCGGAGCTACCTGCGCTTTCTCCTCGAGCGCGAGGGGGTGCGCGACGCCACCGTGCGCGCCGTGGCCCTGCCCTTCACGAGCGCGGGCACCCTCCGCCGCGCGCTGAACGAGGCGCTCGAACGTCTCCGAGGTAACGAGCTGACCCACTTCGGCCTCGGAACCGCGGCCGCCCTCTCCGCCGCGGCGGGAGTCCCGGACTCCCGGACCGGCGGCTCCCAGCTCCTGGCCCTGCTTCTCGTGCGCCGCCGCGTGGAGCTCGGGCCGCTGAGCCCGACCGTGGGCCGCCCGCTCCGCCTCTGCGGTCGCCTGCTCCGCGGGCGCCGCCCACAGGTCCTCGTGACCTACCCCTCGGGCAGCGTTGCACAACGTCGCCCAGGCCTCGCGCACGGGCGCTTCTGCGTCGAGCTCCCCCCGGTCGAGCGAGGCGAACACGCGGTGGAGGTCATGGTGGACGGCCCCTTCGGCCCCGAGGTCGCGGCCCTCTTTCCGCTACGCGTCGGCGTCTCCGGGCCACGCCAACCGGTACAGAAGCTCTACCCACCCGAAACGACCGACGAGCCGGACACCGCGCGGCGGCTGCTCGCCCTCGTGAACGGGAGCCGCCGAGCCTCGGGCCTTCGCCCGCTCGCGTGGGCCACACACCTGGAACGGGTGGCCCGCGCGCACAGCCGGGACATGCTCGACGGCGGCTTCTTCGGGCATCGCTCTCCGCGAAACGGGGGTCTGGCAGCACGCCTGCGGGCCGCCCAGGTGGAGTACGAAGAGGCGAGCGAGAATCTGGTGCTCGCCACCTCCGCCCGACGGGCCCACGATCGGCTGATGAGCAGCCCGGCCCACCGCCGCAACATCCTGGACCCGGAGCTGACCCACGTCGGGATCGGGGTCGCCACGGAAGGCAGCCGCGCGCCCCTGCTGATCACGCAATGCTTCGCCCGCCTGACCCCGGCGCCGCAGCCCGAAGCAGAGTGACGCGCCGCACGGATGTCAGGCTGTGCCAGCTCCGCACGGCGCGCCCTGACACAACGCCCGCGAAACCCTGCGAAGTGACGCGCCGGCTCCCTGGCGCGCGACTTGCTTTGCCAGCAGTGTGATCACTGCCCCACGCCCCGAGGACCGAGGAGGGAGAGCCATGCCTGCCCGCGCGACGCTGAAGATACCGGAGAGCTTCGACCTTTCAACGGTCTACGTCGTCTCCCCGGAGCGTCGCGACGCCGCCCAGCTCCCCGGCGCGGTCTTCGAGATCGTGGCGCTTTTCGACGGCGAACGAACGCTGCTCGAGGTGTGCGCTCGCGCGCAGATTTCTGAGGCGCGCGGCCTGGCCGCCGTCAGAAAGCTAACAACGCTCGGGGTGCTGCTCGCCCCTCCGGGGAGCGCCGCCGACCTCGCCCACGCGCCCGCGCTGCCGCCTGGGACCGAGTCGTCGCACGGACCGGAGGCGCCGAGCGTGCAGCCCGAGCCCTTCTCCCCGTTCGAGGAATCCTTCTTCGCCACCGAGCCCGCCCCTCTCGATGAGGCCGACCTTCCCGCCGAGCCGCTCGCGGTGCGCCTGCGCGACGCCGTCACGCGCGTGCGTCGCCGGCTCACCACCGGGGCCGCCGCAGTGGTCGGAAGAGCTCGCTCGGTCACCTCGCCCCCTGAGCGCCGCCCGAGTCCACGATCGATCGAATAGCCCCACCTGTCCCGGCCTCGCCTGCCGCGTAAGCCCTGACCCACGGGCGGCGTTTCTGCTCCGATGCCGTCCGACCGTTCGTTCGCAAGCGCGTGCGCTTCGTCACGAAAGGAAGGTCCCTCGGGCCGTCTCGTAGGACAGCTTGCCGCTGCCATGTCGAGCACCCGACCTCATCAGAAGGCCCGCGCCGCAGTCGAGCGGCGAGGCCGCGAGGACTCACCCCGCGGGGCGAGGAGCGCGTTGACTTCCGACCTTCGACAGCCTACGCTCCTGGCAGCTTACGCTCCCCGATCGCACTGTCGAGCGACCAGGGGCGCACATGCGCCGCTGAGCTGTCGTTCTGTTCGGTTCGGACCTCACCGCGTCCCGAGCGGTTGTCCGAGCCCGGGCGGAGGTCCGGGCGTGGTCAGTGCCGGCGTGGTCAGTGCCTACGGTAGAAAGAACGCGTTCGTAACCCTAGGGAGGTTTCCAAGATGAGAGCGACCGCTATCGCAATGCTGCCCTGCCTTCTCGCCATCGGCTGCACCCACGACGGGCCGCCCCCGCAGACCGCGGCCGCGATCCACGGCACCGCCCCCGACGGCACGCCGCGCTGGGTCCGGCGCGGAAGCGGCGCCTACGACGGTGACAACGGGAAGGCCTTCTACGGCGTGGGCATCGTGCGCGGCATCCAGAACCCGTCGCTCTCCCGCCAGACGGCCAGCAACCGCGCTCGCGGCGAGGTGGCCACGCTCTTCGACGCCTACATCGCCAAGATGATGAAGGACTACCAGCGCTCCACCGCCACGGGCGACCTGCGCAACAGCGCCGAGGAGCAGGACGTGGTCTCCGCCCAGAAGACGATCACCGAGGTGACCCTCCGAGGCGTGGAGGTCCGCGACACCTGGACCGACCCGCAGACGGGTGACCTCTACGCGCTCGCGGTGCTCGACCTGAACGGCGTCATGAAGGGGATCCAGGACGCGAACCAGCTCAACGGCCAGGTCCGCGACTACGTGCGCAACAACGCCCGGCGCGCCTTCGGCGAGCTCGACGACGAGCTCCGCAAGCGCAGCAATCGCTAGCGGTCGCTGGGGCTTCCGGTAGGTCCATTTCCTCCCCTGCTCGTCGAGCGAGGTGATCCATGAGAAGGAGCGTGGTCCTGGCAACCCTGGGCATCTGGACGGCCTTCGCCGCTCCGGCCCGGGCCGACGTCGCCCCGACCTCCCACGCGAAGAAGGTCGTCGCGGTGCTGCCCTTCAGCTCGCCGAGCAAGTGGAGCGAACTCGGTCGCAATGCGCAGGAGACCTTCGTCACCCAGCTCGTGAACGCGCGGCAGATCCGCGTGGTGCAGGCGAACCTGGTGGAGCGCATGCTCAAGCGGCGCGGCCTGCACTACACCGGCACCGTCGAGCCGGCCATCCTGCGCGCCGCCGGCACCTGGCTCAAAGCCGACTTCGTGCTGGCCGGAAAGCTGCGTTACGGCGGCGACGCCTACGTCCTCAGCGCCCACGTCATGAACGTGCGCACGCTCGAGACCACGATGGCCGAGGACGTGGACTTCTCCGACCTGTCCAAGATGCGCGTCGCCGTGCGCGCCCTGGCGAAGAAGATCTCCGGGACGATCAGCGGCCAGGGCTCCTCGGGGGGTGGCAAGTCGGCCGACTTCCTCAACGTCAACGCCCGCGCCTTCTACGACACCTCCGACGCCTGCATTCGGGTGACGAAGCTCCTCATGAACCGCTTCCGCTTCACCGGAACCGTCGAGACGGTGGACGACGAGGAGAAGACGATCACGGTCAAGGGCTACGCGGGTCACCTCAAGGAGGGCGTGCCGCTCGACATCTACTCCACGGGCGGCATCGACGGAGATCAGAAGATCACCAGCGCCTGGGTCACGCGAAAGACGCCGGCCGGTTTCGAGGCCAAGGTGCGCTTCATGCCCGACGACGGGATCGAGCTGGGGGCGAAGATCACCAACTACAAGCGGAAGTGGGTCATCGCCGTCGGCAAGGTCGAGGACGAGGTCGAGGACAACGAGAAGCTCGTGGAGAAGTTCCGCGACGCGCTGCTCGAGAAGATGTCCGAGGGTGACGCGTTCGAGCAGATCGAAGGGGACACCACCGACCTCCTGGCCAAGCTCTCCAGCCGCAAGACGCGTTTCTTCGCCTTCAAGAAGCTGCACGAGCGGGGCGTGGACCTCGTGCTGGAAGGGAAGTTCTACGGCTCCTCGGGGAGCCGGCGCGCGCATTTCAAAGTGTATTCCACCGCCACCGGAAAGATCTGGGGCGAGCCGAAGTTCGAAACCAGCCTGTAGCAAGCACGAGACCAGCTAAAGACCATTCAAAGGAGCGTGTGACGATGAGCCCTATTCGTTCGAGTACGGTGTTGGCGTGCGCCGTGGCCCTCACGGCCCTCACCGGCTGCCCGAGCGGCCCCAGCACCTCGGTCGTCCGGACCAACCCCAATGCGCAGGTGGACCTGTCGGGGAACTGGAACGACACCGACGCCAATCAGGTGGCGGCGGCGATGATCCGGGACTGCCTGACCCGGCCCTGGACGAGCAAGTTCAAGGCGGAGAAGGGGCGCGACCCGGTGGTCAAGCTGTACCCGATCCGCAACCGCTCCTCCGAGCACATCAACACCAAGTTCTACACGAAGCAGGTGGAGATGGAGCTGCTCAACTCGGGGGCCGTGAAGGTGGTGGCCGCGCTCGAGGAGGCCGGTGACGCCCGCTACGAGAAGATGGAGCAGTCGGTGCACGCCTCCGACGAGACCGCCAAGCAGCACCAGAAGGAGACGGGCACGGACTTCCTCCTGAACGGCTGGATCGTGTCGCAGAACGACGCGGTCGACGGCCAGGAGGTGCGCGCCTACGTCACGACGATGGAGCTGATCAACGCCGAGACGCAGGAGAAGGTCTGGATCAAGGTGCACCAGATCAAGAAGGTCATCACGCGTCAGGGCTCGCAGTGGTAATCACCCGCGCGCGGCGGCCCCGTCGCGCGCCATCGCATCGCAATCGGAGGAACGACAGATGAGAACCCGCACCTTGGCAGTGTGGACCCTTGCCCTGGTCTTCGTCGGCTGTGGTCAGACCAAGATGGTCCAGACCACGGGCAAGATCCGCGCTCACATGCTCAATTCGAACTACCAGGCGGCGCTGGCCACGCTGCGCATCGACAAGAAGGACGCGTACAAGGAGCAGGACCGCGTGGCCTTCTGGCTGGACGAGGGGATGCTCCTGCACCTCACGGGCAACTTCAAGCAGTCGACGGACGCCCTGAGCCAGGCCGAGAAGCGCTCGATCGAGCTCTACACCACGTCGGTGTCGAAATCGATCACGGCCGCCTTCACCTCCGACGCCGCGAAGGACTACGAGGGTGAGGACTACGAGAAGGTGCTCATCCACGTGGTGAAGGCCTTCAACTTCATGTCCACGGGTGACGAGAACGGCGCCCTCGTCGAGGCGCGCAAGATCAACGAGAAGCTCGCGCTCTTCAACACCAAGTACAAGCACAAGAACGTCTACAACCAGGACGCCTTCGCGCACTGGCTGATGGGCCTGCTCTTCGAGATGGAGAAGAGCTACGACGACGCGCGCATCGCGTACGCCAAGGCCTACGAGGTCTACGGTCACGACTTCGCCGGGAACTACGGCTTCCGTCCGCCAGCGTATGTGGGCGAGGACATCGTCCGCGCCTCGATCCTCGGCAACGCCGCGGACGAGGTGGCCAAGTGGAAGGGGAAGGTCGGCGGCGAGGCCGGCAAGACGGCCGACCTGATGAAGACCCACGGCGAGGTGGTGGTCTTCCACATGAACGGTGAAGGCCCGAGCAAGAGCGACTACTTCGTCAACTGCTGGTTCCTCGGGATCGCCAACTGGCGCTGCGACGGCGAGCCGGGCGGCGAGTTCATGAAGAAGACCACGATCATGATCCCGAAGGGCGGCACGACGATCAAGGTGGCCTTCCCGATCCTGCACGTGCACGCGCCGTCGGCGCAGTACATGGACATCACCGTCGGTGGCCAGACCGGCCGCAGCCTGCCGGCCTATCCGCTGAACGAGATCGCCATGAAGACCCTCGCCGACAAGATGCACCGCATCTTCCGCGACGCGATGATCCGCATCGTCACCAAGCTCGTCACGAGCAAGGCCGCGGGGGCCATCGCCGGCAAGGCGGGGGGCAAGCTCTTCGGCTGGATCGCGGAGAAGGGCTCGAGCGCGATCATGCAGGCCTTCGAGGAGGCCGACAAGCGGGCCTGGACGACGCTCCCCGCGCGCATCGACGTGGCGCGCGTATGGGCCACCCCGGGGACCCACACCCTCACGATCATGCTGTCGAACGGCCGTCGGGCCACGATCCCCAACGTGAAGGTTGCGGCCGGCCAGAAGGTGATTCTGACCTACCGGTCCCTGTAGCCCCTACGAGGAGGTTCTCCATGAGACGGCTTGGGCACGTAATGACAGTGGCGGTGGCGCTCGGTGCGCTGGGCTGTCCACCTCCGCCACCGGCGTACCCGCCCCCTCCGGGGGGCGGTCCCGTAGGAACGCGGCCGCACCCGATGGACGACCGGCCCGGCGGCTTCGCCGAGCTCGAGTACCTGACGGCGGAAGGACGCGGAACGACCGAGATGCTGTGCGAGCAGGACGCTCGCGGGAATCTGGCGAAGATCTTCATCTCGCAGATCCAGCAGGTCTCGACCGACTGGCAGGGGCACTTCTCCAAGGTGGGGCCGATGGGCTCCATGCGCGTAGAGGCGATGAGCGTCAGCCAGATCACGCAGGTGGCCACGGACAAGACCCTTCAGGGGACGCGCGTCGTGCACCGGGGCGCGGCTCCCGAGGGGGGCGTGAAGTGCTTGGGCGTGCTCGAGCGAGCGCCGGTCGAGGCCAACCTGCGCTCGGAGATCGACCGCCTGGACGGGGAGATCGGGACGTACCTGCGCGCAGGCGACGCGGCCACGAGCGCCACGGACAAGTTCATGAACTACAAGAACGCGATGCTCGCCATGCAGCGCCGAGAGGCGCTCAACGTGGACCTGCGCATCGTGAACTCCCGCGGCGTAGGCAAGCCTCCGCCCACCGACTGGGGTGCGCTCGTGGCCAAGTTCACCTCGGCCAAGGGCAAGATCAAGATCGGTCTCATCATCCAGGGGACCGAGGCGCGGAAGATCCAGACCTGCATGGCCGAGGAGCTGACCAAGCAGGACATCTCGGTCATCGAGGGGTCGAGCGACGTGGACATCATGGTCCACGGGCAGCTCAAATACGCTCGCGCGGGCTACGTGCTGGGTTCCGAGATGGTGCGGGCGGACATCAACCTGCGCCTCGCGGACATCGAGAACGGCAAGACGCTCGCGGCGTTCACGGACTACGTGAAGGTGGGGCGGCCCGAGCTGCAGCAGTCGGTGCAGCTCGCCGTGGCTCGCCTCTGCATGCAGGCCGTGCCCCAGCTCGTCTCGAAGGTTCGCGCCGCGCTCAGGCGGTAGGACGCAGCGCGCCAAGCCCCGCGACGCCCGTCGCGGGGCCTCCCTGGGCTACTTGCACATCACCGTGAGCTCGGTCATCCGGCCCGCCTCGACCTGGGCGCGGAAGGCGCCGCCCACGCCCGTACCCCAGGCCTGTAGCGGCTTGCAGGTCAGGCCGGCCTTGCCGGGAACGACCACGAGGTCGTAAACGCTCGGCGGCACGTTGGTCCACACCAGGACCCCGGCCTTCCCCGCCTTGGTGAGCGACTTGTCCGGCGCATTCTCCTCGGTGAGGAAGAACGGGCCGTCCGCCTTCGCCCCGACGAGCGTCGCCGTGGCCCCCTCGAGGCCGGAAAGATTCCCGCCCACGACAGAGAGACGCAGCTCCCCGGTCCCTTGCTTCGGGCTCACCCCCGCCTTGTCGTAGAGCGCCTTGTGCTCCGCGTCGCTATGCATGAAGACGACCGAGGAGGCGTCCTCCTGGTGGACGCCGAGGCTCACCAGGGTCTTCGCGAACCCCTTGAGCTCGACGGAGACGAGCTGGTCGGTGGTCACGGGTACCCCGGGCAAGGTGAATCGCCCGTCGGCGCCGGTCTTCACGCAGGGTATGGAGCTGTTGCCGTAGAGGCAGGCCTCTGCGTCGGCCATGGGCTTGTTCTTCCCGCTCTCCGCAAAGACGACAAAACCCGTGGCGGTCGCGACGGCGACGAGCGAGAAGAGGTTCGTGCCAGCCACGCGCATGAAGATCCCCGTGGCGGGGTCTTCGTCGGCGCCGAGATAGGCGGCCGCCTCGAGCGGCGCCTCCCCGAAGTGCTCGGCCGCCTTCACCCCCGCGGGCAGCCGCGGCAGGACGAGGGAGGTCGTCCCCGGCCGCAGGAGGATCCGCCAGACGGGCACGCCGTCGCGATAGATCACGAGACCGGGCGGGACGGTCTTCTCCGTCGCCTCCCAGGCCAGGGGGCTGTGCAGGAGCGACGCAACGGCCGGGTTCTCCGGGGTCTTGAGGACCGGCACGCCGAGGAAGCCCTGCACCGTGGCCCCGTTCTCGGGGGGACCCTTGCGCGTGACGATGGATTGGGCCCCCGTGGGGAGCCGCAGGCTATACTGCGTGACCAGCGTCTTGGCCGCCGGCACGTTCACGTACTGGCCCTCGTACGCGAAGGACTTGCCCGCCGTGAGCGTGCACTTCGTGTGGACCCCCTGCATGAGCCCCATGAAGGTCTCGAGGCTGGAGACGCGCACGCCCATCGTCGCGCTGTTGATGAGGCTCTCGTCCTGGGTGGGCAGGTTGAGGGTGCCCTTGAACGTGGTCGGCGTAAGCGGCTTGCCGAAGTCGAGCTCGACGCCCGTCGGCCCCGTCACGGCCGCATGGTCGAGCATCGCCCAGCCCTTGACCTCACCCTCGAAGTCGCGCGGGTTGGCGAGCTTCTTGATATCCACGACGAAGCCGAGGAGGGTGAAGGGCTGCCCAGCCTCTACCTTGAGCTCGAAGTCGGTCGTGGCCCGCTCGTAGAAGCTAAAGACGCGCGTCGATGGGGTCACGACGAGGAACCCCGGCGACGCGTTCTTGGTCTGGCCGCTAATCGTCGCCGCCGCCGCGGGGAGCTTGAAGAGGAGGAGGTCCTGCTTGCTCTCGGCCTGGGTCAGCCCCACGTACGAGCCGAGCGAGTAGCCCGCGAGGTAGGCCGTGGCCGTGGCCGTGCCCTTGCTCCAGTCGACGGAGGTGAAGACCGCCTTGCCGGCGGCGTCGGTGGTCTGTTCCACGCGCTTTCCGTCGGGGAGATCCACCGTGACCGTCGCGCCCGCGAGGGGCGCCTTCGGCGCGGCGCCGTCGAGGCCGAGCACGGTGATGGTCAACGTGCCGAGCGGCGGCGCGGCGTCGGACCCGACGGCCGAGTCCACGACGCGCGAGTCCGCGGTCGGGCCCGAATCCGCGGCGGGACTCGACGACGAGCCGCAGGCGAGGAGCGGTGAGACGGCGAGGGCGCAGAGGAGCCCACGCGCTAGGCGCGGGCCCCGGTGAGAGGGGGCAAACATGGTCGCAGCTCCTTTCGATGGAGCGCGGAGTCTAGCCCACGGGTGGCGGCGGCGGAATCTAGAACGGCTTGCCGGAGGGCGCCCCGGGGTCCGAACCCGGGATACCGAGCGCCCCGCCCGCGAAGCCCTTCTTCAGCTTCACGCGCATCGTGCGGTCCTCGTCGTTGGCCGTCACGGTGACCCACTGGTCCTTGAAGCCGGCGCGCGCCACCATCACGCGCACGCTCTCGCCCGGCTTCAGCTTGAAGGGCATCGGGGTCCGGCCCACGCGCTGCCCATCGCGGATCACCGCCGCGTCGGAGGGGACCGTTGCCAGCGTCACCGTGGTAATGCTCGGCTTGGGCTTGGGCGGCGGGTCCTTCTTCTCGGCCACCTCCGGCTTGGGCTCCTTCTTGGGCTTCGGCTCCTCGCCCTTCGGGGCCACCTTGGCCAGGACCTTCTTGGTCTTCGGCTTCGGCTCTTCGCCCTTCGGCTCCTCGCCCTTCGGCTCTTCGCCCTTCGGCTCTTCGCCCTTCGGTTCTTCGCCCTTCGGCGGGTCCACCTTGGCCACGGGCTCTACCTTGATCGCGGCGTCGGGCGTGGCGCTGGCGACCTTGCCCGCGTCGGGGGTCGTGGCGGGGGGGGTCGTGCCCGTCCCCGTCCCGGCCGCGATCGGCTGATCGGTCTTGCCGGTGATCTTGTCCCAGAAAATGGCCGCCGCGGCCGCGCCGCCGCCGAGCACCACGACCACGGCCACGATGGCGATGATGAGGCCCGTGTTGCTCTTCTTGCCCGACGAGGACTGCGCGCGCGCCGGCATCGGCTGCGGTGCCGGCCGTCCCGGCGGCGGATGCACGGGCACGGCGGGCATGGCGGGCGCGGACCCGGCCGCGCCTCCGGCGAACACGGTTTTCGGGATCGCCGCTCCGCTGTCCGCGGGCGACGCGACGGGCGCCGGAGGGAGCGACGGTCCCGTGCTCCCGGGGGCTGCCATCGTGGGAGCCATCGACCCCGGCATCGCCGCCGCCATGCGCGTGGGCTGATACGCGGCCTGCGCTGGCGCCGAGGCAGCCAGTCCGTGGCTCACCGCGAGGAGCGCCTCCTTGACCTCCTGCATGCTCCCGAAGCGCTGCGTCGGGTCCTTGGCCATCGACTTGAGGATGATCTCCTCGATCGGCCTCGGGATGGCCTTCCCCGGCGAGACGGTGCTCGGCACGGGCGGCGGCTTCGTGATGTGCTGCGAGAGGATCCCCATGAAGGACTCGGCCTTGAACGGGACCTGGCCGGTGAACATCTCGAAGAGCATCACGCCCACCGAGTAGATGTCGGCGCGGTGGTCCACCTTCTGGCCGAGGGCCTGCTCCGGGGACATGTAGTGCGGCGTGCCGAACACGGTCCCGGTCTTCGTCAGATTCTGGTTCGCCTCGGTGCCGGAGACCTTGGCGATGCCGAAGTCCAGGATCTTGGCCACCTCGCTCCCGTCCGAGCGCCGCGTGAGGAACACGTTCTCGGGCTTCATGTCCCGGTGCACGATCCCCTTCGCGTGCGCCGCGCCGAGGCCGTCGCAGACCTGCGTCATCACGCGCATCGCGCGCAGCAGATCCATGCCGCCCGGTTCTTGCATCGCCTCGGAGAGGCTCACCCCCTCGAGGAACTCCATGCACAGGTAGACGCGACCGTCATCCATCGTACCGAAGTCGTCGATGATCACGATGTTGTCGTGCCCGATGCTGGAGGCCGACTGCGCCTCCTGCTGGAACCGCGCCACCGCCTCCGGGTTGGAGCTGATTTCGCCGTGCAGCAGCTTGACCGCGACCCGCTTGTGGATGTGCACGTGCTGCGCGGCGTACACCTCGCCCATCCCCCCCGCGCCGAGGAGCTTGGTCAGCCGGTAGCGGCCACCGATGACCTGACCGACGAGCGAGCGCAGAGGCTCCCCATCGGGCAGGAGGGCCGTGCCGTCCTTCGGGCAGAAGGTGCCTTGATCGAACCGTCCGTTGCACGTCGCGCAGAAGGGCATCGCTCTACCTCGAGGGACCGAGAGGGTCTTGGGCCTGCGTGCTGCATAGTACCGCGAGTTGCGCCGCGAGCCCTATGCTAGTAATACGTCACGGCTTTGTAAATCGTCGTGCGGTCCGCGCGCGCGCCCGCGGACGCGTTCCGCGCTCGCCGGTCGAGGCAGTGGTCAAACCGAATACCGCCCGCTATAACAGCCGAGCATGAGTCTGATTGTCCTCGAGCAAGGGGTCCTCTCCTTCGGTGGCCAGGAAATCCTGCGGCACGTCAACCTCCGTGTGGGCGAAGGTGAGCGCATCGGCCTCGTGGGGGCCAACGGCTCGGGCAAGTCCACGCTGCTGCGCGTACTCGCGGGAGCGCAGGGCCTCGACGGCGGGTCGGTGCGACCGCGACGCGGCTGCCGCATCGGCTACCTCCCGCAGGACGTGCTCGAGCTGGCCGGCGAAACGGTGCTCGGCTCGGTCCTCGCCACCGTCCCGGGTCGCGAGGAGATCGCGGGGCGCCTGGCCGCCGCGGAGGAGGCGCTCGCCTCCGAGACCGACGAGGAGGAGCAGCTCGAGCTCGCCCGGCACCTCTCCGAGCTGCAGGAGCAGGTGGATCACTTCGACACCTACTTCAACGAGCGACAGGCGATCCGCCTGCTCGTCGGGCTCGGCTTCCGCGAGCAGGATCTCGGACGGCCGACGCGCGAGCTCTCCGGCGGGTGGAAGATGCGGGCCGCGCTCGCGGGGCTGCTCTTCCAGAACCCCGACGCGCTCTTTCTCGACGAGCCGACGAACCACCTGGACGTGCCGTCGGTGCGCTGGCTGGACGGCTTCCTCGCCACCTGCAAGAGCGCGCTCGCGCTCATCTGCCACGACCGCCAGTTCCTGAACCGCCACATCCACCGCGTGGTCAGCTTCGAGCCCGAGGGGGTGAGGAGCTACAAGGGCAACTACGACGACTACCTCAAGCAGCGCGCCGCGGAGGAGGAGATCCTCGAGGCGCGGGCCCGCAACCGGGACCGCGAGATCCGCGAGCTGCAGCGCTTCGTGGACCGTTTCAAGGCCAAGGCCAGCAAGGCGAGGCAGGCGCAGAGCCGCGCCAAGCAGATCGAGCGCATGGAGAAGGAGATCGAGCAGCCGGTGGCTCGCCCGCGGCGGCTGAACTTCCACTTCCCCCCGACGACGCGCACCGGGCGCGACGCCATCATCATCGAGGGGCTGTGCAAGAGCTACGGGGAGCTCCGCCTGTACGAGAACTTCTCGCGCACGGTCCAGGCGGGGGACCGCGTCGCGATTCTGGGCGTGAACGGCGTCGGCAAGACCACGCTGCTCAAGATGCTGGCCGGCGAGCTCAAGCCCGACGGAGGCACGATCCGCTTCGGCGCGAACGTCGAGGTCGGCTACTACGCACAGCACCACACGGAGCTCCTGGACCGTAAGCGCACCGTGCTCGAGGAGGTCTGGCGCATCGTGCCGAACCTGGGCGAGAGCGCGGTCCGCGGCATGTGCGGCTCGTTCCTCTTCTCGGGGGACGACGTGGACAAGGCGGTCGGGGTCCTCTCGGGGGGCGAGCGCGCGCGGGTCCTGCTCGCGCGGCTCCTCGCCAAGCCGGGGAACCTGCTCCTCATGGACGAGCCGACGAACCACCTGGACATCGCTGCCTCGGAGGCGCTGGCCGAGGCGCTCGCCTCCTTCGACGGCACGCTCGTCTTCGTCTCGCACAACTCGAGCTTCCTGAACCGCCTGGCGACCAAGATCTGGGACCTGACCGGCGACGGCCAGGTGGTCGAGCACCTCGGGAACCTCGACGACTACTTCGCGCGGACGCAAGCCGTGGAGCCGGCGCCCGCCGGGGGCAACAACGGCCGGCGGCCGGCGCCGGTCAAGGGCGACGCGGGTCGCAAGGGCGCGCCGAAACCGCCCGACAGCCCACCGGCCCGCGCCGAGAACCGGGCATCGGCATCGGCCGAGGAAGACGACGGAGCCCGCCGCGAATCCAGCCAGGAGCGCAAGGAGCGCAAGCGGCGGGAGGCCGACCGGCGCAACGAGCTATCCAGGCATACGGGTGAGGCCCGGAAGGTCCTCGCCTCCCTCGAGCAGCGCATCGGCGCGCTCGAAAGCGATCAGAAGGAGCTCGAACCGAAGCTGGCGGACCCCGAGCTCTACACCCACAAGGAGGTCTTCCGGCAGACCATGACCCGTTACGAGGAGAACCGGCGCAAGCTCGAGGAGCTCTACGGCCGCTGGGAACACCAGCAGGCGGAGCTCGAGCGGCTGACGGCCGAGGTGAACGCCGCCGCCGAGAGCTGACGGCTTCCCGCCGGGGGGGCTCGCGCGGCCCGTCTCGAGCGGCCCAACTTGAGCCCGTAGCGTCGCCCGTGCGACAATGGGGCACGAAACGCCGAGATGCCCCAACTCGCCCCCAACACCGAATTCGGCGCCTATCACATCATCCGCCCCATCGGAGGCGGCGGGATGGCGCAGATCTACCTGGCGAAGGCGCGCGGCCTGGCCGGCTTCGAGAAGCTCCTCGCGCTGAAGGTCATCAACCCCGAGTATGCGGGTGAAGACCGCTTCATCCAGATGCTCATCGACGAGGCCAAGATCACCGTCGGCCTGTCGCACGTGAACATCGCCCAGGTCTTCGACCTCGGGCAATCGAACGGCATCTATTACATCGCGATGGAGTTCGTGGACGGCTGCGACGTGCTCGAGCTCGTCAACGGCCTGCACTCCGTCGGCGAGCGACTGCCTATCGAGGCCGTGGCCTACATCGGCCGCCAGATCGCGGCCGGCCTGCACTACGCCCACACGCGCAAGGACAAGACCAACCAGCCGCTGAATATCGTTCACCGAGACATCAGCCCCCAGAACATCCTGGTCTCGCGCGCCGGCGAGGTGAAGGTCGTGGACTTCGGCATCGCCAAGGCCGCGAACATGAGCACCAAGACCCAGGCCGGGGTGATCAAGGGGAAGGTGAACTACATGGCCCCGGAACAGGCCATGGGGCAGAAGGCCGACCGCCGCACGGACATCTTCTCGGTGGGGATCGTGATGTGGGAGATGTTGACGGCGCAGATGGTCTACGCGAGCGGCAACGTGGGCGAGCTCGTCGCGGCCGTGCGCAAGGCCGACATCCGCCCCCCCTCGGCGGTGCGCAAGGAGATCCCGCCCGCCCTCGACCGGATCGTCTTGAAGGCGCTGGCCGCGCGAACGACCGAGCGCTACCAGACGGCCCACGCGCTCCAGGTGGACCTCACGCGGTTTCTGTCGAGCACCGCCCCGGACTACGGCGGGTCGCACCTCGCCGTGCTGGTGGAGCGCGCCATCGGCCAGCGTCGCAACCGAAACGCGGGTCTCGAGGCGGACCACCTGTCGCGCGAGGACCTCCTCGCGGACCGCAGCAGCCTGCGCAACAGCCTGATCCACGACCTGCAGCCGGCGGCGCAGGACCACGCACAACTCGTCGTTCGCACCGATCAGGGAGAGAAGCTGTTGCCGCTCGACCGCGAGCTGATCATCGGGCGCGCCGGGCAGCTCGCCATCTCCGACGCCCGCGTCTCCCGACAGCACGCCCGCATCTATCACGAGGAGGGCGAGTACCTGCTCGAGGACCTCGGCAGCTCGAACGGCACGTGGCTCAACGGCGAACGGATCTCGGAACCGCGTCGGCTCCAGGACCGCGACGAGGTCCGCATCGGGAGCTGCCACATCCGCTTCGTGGCCGGCCGCGGCGCTTCTGCCCCTCGTCCGGCGGCCGAGGCGTCACGGGAGCCCGACGGACCGCCCAAGCTCGTCATCAACTCGGGCGGGGAGCTCAGCGAGCAGCGCATCGACCCCTCGGCCGAGGTGAGCTTTCGCGTCCAGGTCGGCCCGCTCCGGCTCTACGGCGTCTCCGGTCGGCTCGTGCGACGACAGGACGGCGTGTGGCTCGAGCCCGAGGCTGGAAGCCGGCTCCCGGTGCGCGTCAACGGTGATGAATCCTCGCGCCCCGTGCGCCTGAGCCCCGGCGACACCGTCGAGGTCGGCCCCGTCTCCTGCCGCCTGGCGCACGAGACCCGGCCGTTCGAACCCGCGGCCCGCAACCGCCACTGACCGCTACTGACCGCCGCGCACCGCGCGTGCACCGCCGCCCATGACTGACCAGCCGCGCATACGGGCCGTGATCCTCGACGCCGGTGGCGTGATCGTGCACCCCGACATGGACTGGATCGCCGCCGGGACCCGTGCGTACGGCGCGCCCCTGGACGTGCCCACGCTCTACCGCGCCTACTACCGGATGGCCTTCGTCGTCGACCAGACGCCGAACCTGGACCGCCACGGCTTCGCCCTCACGACGGTGGACGTGCGCGCCTGGATGTTCTCGCACTGGCTACGCGGCGCCGGTCTCGCGGAAGAGTCGGTGGAGGTCCTCGCGCGGTCGCTCGCCGAGGCCGCGGCCGAGACCTTTCCCCGGGAGAGCGACATCTACTACTGGGCCCGGCCAGGGCTGCGCGCGCTCCTCGAGGGGCTCCGCGCGCGGGGGTTTCTCCTGGGCTCGGCGTCGAACAACGACGGCGCGCTCGAGGCGCAGCTCCGCACGGTGGGCGTCCTCGACCTCTTCTCGGCCTACCTCGACTCGCGACTGGAAGGGGTCTCCAAGCCGGACCCGGAGCTCCTGCTGCGGACCGCGCAGCGCCTGGGGGTCGCGCCGGCGGAGTGCGTCTACGTCGGCGACCTCGACCGCGTGGACGGAGAGGCGTCCCGCGCGGCGGGGATGCGGTTCGCGCTCCTCGACCCGCTCGCGCAGCCTCGACCGAGCGGGGCGCTCCTCATCCCCGAACTCGACGCGCTCGCGTCGCACTTTCGCGCCGAGCCGTAACCCACCTCCGACGGGTGGGCCCCTGTCGCGGGGGTCTGGGCATCGGGTATACTCCGCGAGGTGGCGCAGATCGCCTTCGGCAAGTACACCCTCCTGAAGCGCCTGGCCCGCGGCGGAATGGCGGAGCTCTTCCTGGCGCGCTCCAGCGGCCTCGCGGGAGTGGAACGGCTGGCGGTCATCAAGGTCGTGGCCAAGCGCTTCGCCGAGGACCGCTCCTTCGTCGACATGTTCCAGGACGAGGTGCGCATCGCCGCCACCCTGAACCACCCGCACATCGGACAGGTTCTCGACGTGGGGCAGGTCGGCTCGTCCTTCTACCTGGCCATGGAGCACATCCACGGCCACGACCTGCGGGCGATGGTGCAGCGCAGCCTGAAGGACCGGGGCGCCGCGCTCCCCCCGGCGTTCGTCGTCTCCGTCGCCGTGCGCATCTGTTCGGCGCTGCACTGCGCGCACGAGGCGCGGGGCCTCGACGGGCGGCCGCTCGGGATCGTCCACCGGGACGTGAGCCCGAGCAACATCATGGTCACCTTCGACGGAGTGGTGAAGCTCGTCGACTTCGGCATCGCCAAGGCGGCGAACCGCATGAGCCTCACCCAGCCGGGGCTGATCAAAGGGAAGGTGCGCTACCTCTCCCCCGAGCAGGTGCTGGGCGACGAGGTGGACCGCCGGAGCGACGTCTTCACCCTCGGCACGACGATCTGGGAGAGCACCGTCGGGCGACACCTCTTCGACGGCGATCAGGACATCCAGGTCTACGAGGCGATCAGCAAGGCCTGGGTGCGCCGCCCGTCCGCGCTGATCCCGGGCTACCCGCCGGGCCTCGAGCAGGTCCTGCTGTGCGCGCTGGCGCGGGATCCCGCCCAGCGCTTCCCGAACGCCCAGACGATGCAGCGCGAGCTCGAGCGCTTCGCGCAGAAGCAGGGCTACAGCCTGAGCGACATTGAGCTCTCGCGCCACGTGCGGCGGCTCTTCGGCGCGGAGTACGAGGCGTGGCAGCAGGCGGAGCAGCGCGGTGAGAGCCTGCTCGACTTCCTCTGCCGCGAGGGTGCCGCGCCACCCGAAGACCTCGGTGAGGCGTTCGGTGTGACCGACGGGGATCCGACCGTCGCGCAGCAGCCGGAGGCGCCCCCCGAGGCCACGCCCGGCCTGCAAGAGCGGCGCACCGTCATGTTCGGAGAGATCGTCACGCCGCAGGTGGCCGGGCCTGCCGCGGCGGTGGTGAAGCCCAAGGCCTCCGCCACCGGGCCGATCACCCTGGGGCACGCCATTCGCGAGGAGAACGAGCCGCGCGGCGTCGCCGAGGCGCAGCCCGAGCGGCGACGACCACCCAGCTCGGGCCTCTTTCGCGTCGGCGAGGGGCAGGCCGTGAAGGTCACCGCCGACGGACACGCGGACGTCATCGCGGTGATCGGAGACGTGGGCTCCGACCCCGGCGCGGACCGACGGCCGACGGTGATGGACCCCCGGGTCTGGACCGCCGCCCCCCCCGCCGGAGCCGCGCCCGTCCGGCTGGTGCAGGCCGAGAGCCGCCACCCGAGCGCCGAGGTACCCTCCGCCGTCGAGAAGCAGCCCGAGGCGGACGCGCCCCCGGCCAGCCAGAGCGACCGCTCGCGCACGGCCGACTGGTCCCACTACCGGGGAGACGGGACGCCAGCGCAGCGGCCAGGCACCCACCCCTACTTCCAGTCCGCCGGCGCGACGGTAGCCCCCGCGGACACCTCCGCCCTGTCGCTGCCGCGCAGCAAGACCCCCTTCGTCGTGCTCGGGATCGTCGCGGTGCTGGTCGTCGCCGGCGCCGTCGCGGCCTACCTCGGGCTCCGCGGGCAAACGAGCAGCCGAGATCAACGCGGCGCCGACGCCGGACGCGCGGTGGGTGGCGGCGGGTTCGCGGCCACGCGCGGGGAGGCCGTGTTGAGAATCACCACGAGCCCTGCAGGCGCCACCGTGTACCGAGCCGCCGACGGCGTGGAGCTCGGCAAGACACCGCTCGAGCTGGTCCCGGGCAGCGTGAAGGGTGAGAAGCTGGAGCTTCATCTCGCCGGCTACGAGGTCACCTCGCTGAAGCTGGAGCGCTCGCGCCACACCTACGAGGTCACGCTCGCCCCTGCCACGACGGCCGCTGACGCTGGGCCGCCTGACGCGCAGGCCCCGGCCGTCGAGGCGCCGCGAGCGACCGAGAGCCGCCGCCCCGCCCCGGTCGCGCGTCCCCGCCCCCGCCGACCGCGCCCGAAGGCGGCCAAGACCCCGCGCCCGAAGGGCCGCGACGATCTGCTGGACCCGTTCGACTAAACAGGTAGATTACATGCCCCATGCGCGATGATCCGCTCATCCGGCCGAGCCCCCTCGCGATGGAGGCCTCAACGCCCTCCGCGCGCCTCGGCCCGATCCAGCGCGACCCTGCCGAGCTCGTGGTGCTGGCGCGAGAGCTCCGCATCCTGACGCTGAAGATGATCTCGCACGCGCGCTCCGGGCACACCGGGAGCTCCCTCTCCTGCATGGAGCTTCTCACCTGCCTCTACTTTCACGAGCTCCGGCACTTCCCGGTGGAGCCGTTCTGGAAGGGCCGCGACCGCTTCGTGCTCAGCAAGGGGCACGCCGCCCCCGCGCTCTACGCCGTCCTGCATCGGGCCGGCTACATCACGGGGCGCGACCTCCTCCGCCTGCGCCAGCTGGGCAGCATCCTGCAGGGACACCCCGACTCGCGCCGCTGCCCCGGCGTCGAGGCCTCTACGGGCTCGCTCGGCCAGGGCCTGAGCATCGCGCACGGCATGGCCCTCGCGCTCCGCGACCATCCCGAACGCCCGCGCGTCTACGCCCTGCTCGGGGACGGAGAGCTGCAGGAGGGGCAGGTCTGGGAGGCGGCGATGAGCGCCGCACACTACCGGAGCGCGAACCTCTGCGCGCTGATCGACGCGAACGGCCTGCAGATCGATGGGCCGGTACACACCATCAAGAACGTCGAGCCGGTCCCCGCTAAGTTCGCCGCCTTCGGCTGGCAGGCCCTCGAGATCGACGGGCACGACGTGAACGCGATCCTCTCGGCGCTGGCCCAGGCTCGGCAGGTGACCGACCGGCCGACCGTCATCGTCGCGCGCACCGTGAAGGGCAAGGGCGTCTCGTTCTGCGAGAATCAGGTGGGGTGGCACGGCAAGGCGCCGAACGCGCGCGAGCTGGAGCTGGCCCTCGCCGAGCTCGGCGAACCCTCCCCCGCGGATCGATGACCAGAATCCTCTCCACGCGCGAGGAATACGGCCGCACGCTGGTGCGCCTCGGCGAACGCAGCCGGGACGTCGTGGTGCTGGACGCCGACCTCTCCGGCTCCACCTGCACCCAGGCCTTCGCCCTCCGCTTCCCCGACCGCTTCTTCAACATGGGGATCAGCGAGCAGGACCTGATCGGCACCGCCGCCGGGATGTCGATGGCGGGCAAGATCGCCTTCGCCTCGAGCTTCGCGATCTTCATCACCGGCCGCTGCTGGGAGCAGGTCCGCAACGCCGTCGCGCTGCCGGGGTGCAACGTGAAGATCGTCGCCACCCACGGCGGGCTGACCGTCGGCAAAGACGGCGCGTCGCACCAGGCGCTCGAGGACATCGCGGTGATGCGCGCGATCCCGACCATGACCGTGATCGTGCCGGCCGACGCCGTCGAGACGCGCAAGGCCGTGGAGGCGGCAGCCTGGTACGACGGCCCGGTCTACATCCGCCTCACCCGCGAGAACCTCCCCGTGATCTACGCCGACGAGCGCCCGTTCCGCATCGGCACGGGGTGGGTGGTACGCCCCGGCACGGACGTGACGCTCTTCGCCGTCGGCCTGATGGTCCACGTGACCCTCGAGGCTGCCGAGGCCCTCGCCGGCGAGGGGATCTCGGCCCAGGTGGTGAACCTCGCCACGGTCAAGCCCGTGGACGAGTCGCTCGTCACCCGCTGCGCCGAGGAGACGGGGTGCGCGGTCACGGCCGAGGAGCACAACGTCTGTGGCGGGCTCGGCGACGCCGTGGGGGAGGTGCTGCTGCGGCGCCGCCCGATCCCGATGGAGCGCGTCGCGGTTCGCGAGGCCTTCGGACGCTCGGGGGACCCGGCCGAGCTGCTCGAATACTTCGACCTCACCCCGCACGCCGTGGCCGCCGCGGCCCGACGCGCCCTCTCGCGCAAGGGAAGATGACATGCTGCTCTCGCTCAAGCTCTTCGCCGGCAGCTCGAACCCGGACCTGGCCCACCGGCTCGCGAAGGAGCTCGGCGTCCCGGTGGGAAACGCCGACATCCGCCGCTTCTCCGACGGCGAGGTGGACGTCCGCTTCAACGAGAGCGTCCGCGCGCACGACGTCTTCCTGCTGCAGTCCACCTCGTATCCCGGCAACGACCACCTGATGGAGCTCGCGCTCATGGTGGACGCCTGCCGCCGGTCCTCCGCCGGACGCATCAACGCCGTGATGCCCTACTTCGGCTACAGCCGGCAGGACCACCAGACGAGCCCTCGCGTCCCCATCTCGGCGAAGGTCGTGGCCAACTTCCTCTGCTCGGCGGGGGTCGACCGGGTGATCACCGTCGACATCCACGCCCCCCAGCTCCAGGGGTTCTTCGACGTGCCGGTGGATCACCTGCACGCGAGCCACCTCCTCGTGGAGCGGCTGCGCGCGCTCGCCCTGCCCGAGCCCGTCATCGTCTCTCCCGACCTGGGGGGCGTGGACCGCGCGAGTCGCATGGCCCTCGGGCTGGCCGGGACCCTGGCGCTCATCGACCGACGCCGCGCCGCCCCCGCCAAGGCCAAGGCGATGCACCTCATCGGCGACGTGGAGGGACGAGACTGCGTGCTGGTGGACGACATCATCGACACGGCCGAGACGCTCACCGAGGCGGCCGACCTGCTCAAGACCCACGGAGCGCGGAGCGTGCGCGCCGCCGTCACCCACCCCGTCCTCTCGGGCACGGGGGTCGAACGGCTCAATCGCTCGAAGATCATCCAGCTCATCTGCACCGACAGCATCCCGCTCCCCGTCGAGAAACAGATCGACAAGATCACGGTCGTGTCGCTCGCCGAGCGCCTGGCCGCCGCCATCCGCAACGTGCACGCGGGCGGGTCGGACGGACAGCTCGTGGGGGAGTGAGCTCGGCTACGGGGCGGGAGTCAGGTCGGCGGCGCTGCGCGGATCGAGCGTGTGGTCGCTCTTGAAGCCGTTGATCACCCCCACCACCGAGGTGAAGGCCTGGCCCGCCGTGACCGCCGGCTGACCGTTCACGGTCCCACCGTCGAAGAAGAAGTCCGAGACCTTGGTGCAGGTCGGCTTGGTCCCCGTGCAGTTCCCCCCGGCCGTGGTGAGCCAGAAACTATCGCTGGTCCCCGCCGCGACCATCCCCGCCACCACCACGGTCGAGACCTGCACGAGCTGGCTCTCGAGCTCCTCGGCCGTCGCGCTCCCCGGCTGTAGCTTCTCCGGCGTCACGACCACCGGCGTAACGTCGCCGCTCCCCGAGACGGTGACCTTGCTCGGGGTCTTGAGCTGGTCCATCTGCGAGTAGACGTCCAGCACCCCCTCGAGGCTCACCATGTCCCCGACCTTCAGCAACTGCGCGCCCTGGTCGGCGGGCTTGGCGTTGTCGGTGTAGATGAAGAGCGCCTCGTAGGGTGCTGTCCCTTCGCGTACGTAGTAGCCGAAGTTTCCGGCCTTGGTGGTGCGGATCCCCACGACCACCACGCGCTCCAGCTTCACCGCCGTGCCGACGCCGGGACGGGCCTTCAGGGCCGGGTCCTTGAGCTCCTTGATCGTGAGCGGACACGCCGTTCCCCCCGGGTTGGGCTTCGCACAGAGGTCGCAGAGGTCCCCGATCCCGTCCAGGTCGGCATCCTTCTGGTCGGCGTTGGCGATCTCGGGGCAGTTGTCCTTCTCGTTGAGCGCGCCGTCCCCGTCCCGGTCCGACGGGTCGAAGGCCTTGCGGCACTTGCCGGGGTCGGCGTCGAGCGGACAGGGGTCGCACGCATCTCCCAGCTTGTCGCCGTCGAAGTCGGTCTGTTTGGCGCCGTCCACGGGGCGCGGCGGGTTGAAGTGCTTCGGGCAGTTGTCGTCGGCATCGGGCACGCCGTCCCCGTCGCTGTCGGTGGCAGATACGGTCCCGTCGTACGAGCTCGGGCGCATCGGCTTGCAGGTGGGCTCGTCGGCCGGCGTACCGCAGAAGAAGAGCTCGTAGGTCGAGGTCCCCACGCTCGTCTTGAGCGCGTCGAGGTTCTTGCCGATCTCCTTCGTCAGACAGACGCGCTTCTTGACCTGGCAGACGTCGAGGGGGTCGCAGCCGTCGGCCTTCAGATCGGTGAGCAGGGCGTCGTCGCCGTAGAGGACCTCCCCCCCGCGCATCACCAGCACGACCCCCTGGATCTCCGCCCGCAGCACCGCGGCGAAGCTCTTCTGCTTGCGCCCGTCGAAGATCGCGAGGTCCGCGAAGGCCCCTTCGGTCAGAACCCCGAGCCGGTCGGAGACGCCCGCCGTGGCAGCCGCGTTGACGGTCGCCATCTCCCAGAGCTGCCGGTCGGTGAAGTACTTGCCGTAGTAGGTCTGGTTCAAGCTGTCGGCGCAGGCCAGCTCCCGGAGCACGTTCATCGACCCGCTGGCGGTCCAGTCGGTACCGAGGGATATCTTCACCCCGAGCCGATGCAGGGTCGCAACCTCGGCGGTCATGCCGTAGAGGCTGATGTTGGAGCGGGGCGACCAGACGACCGCTCCCTGATCGCGACCGAGCCCCTGCATGTCCGTCAAGGTCAGGCCCACGGCGTGAATGATGGCCGTGTTGGCGGAGATGACGTCCACCCCGCCGGTCTGCTGTCCGCTCAGGCAGAGGAACTCGTTACGAGCGGCCTGGTTGGTCCCCTCCGCGATGTGGGGGACGTACGCGCGCAGCGGCTTGATCTTGTCGGGCGCGGGCAGCCGTGGATACGTGCACTGCTGGGTGAGCATCTCCCCGCGCGAGTCCCCGAGGGGGAACGTCGGCGTGTTGGCGGCGTCCACGCCGAGGCCGCCGTTGTCCCCGCCGTCCAGATTCCGCAGCAGGCCGTTCGCCGTCTCGGAGCCCATGATGGAGGTCGCTCCGCCGAGCAGCATGCGGAGCTCGCCCCACTTCTCGCCGTCTCCGTCCTTGGCCTTGTTCCCGGACACGTTGATCCGCGGCTTGCCGGGCCCGG
Source organism: Deltaproteobacteria bacterium (assembly GCA_020848905.1). Classification (NCBI taxonomy): domain Bacteria; kingdom Pseudomonadati; phylum Myxococcota; class Myxococcia; species Deltaproteobacteria bacterium. Next base: position 85,338 of record JADLHG010000033.1, on the reverse strand, counting down.
CGCCTTCGCGCCACTCGTGGCGGTGGTCGTAGCGAACCTGCGTCGGACGGGGGCGCCCCTGCGCGTACCCGATGTGGTCGTGCGGGTTGATGAGTCCCGGCGAGACGACCCCCTGCGGACACTCGACAACGGTGGCCTGCGCGAACGACGGGTGCTTGCTGCAGTCGCAGCCCACGCAGGCGAGCTTCTTCCCCTCGATGAGCAGGTGCGCGTTCCCGAGCACCTTGTCCGGCAGGAGCAGCGTCGCCCGGAGGAGCACCGCCCCGGTCCCGGGCCGGGTTACCCGGCAGACGCCGGGCTCCGCCGAGGCCATCGGCGAGTTCGGGCACCGCTCGACGCCGGGCTCGACGCCTCCGTCGCCCCCCGGAAGCCCCTCGCCCCCGCCGCCATCACCGACGCTCGCGTCGGCAACCGCACCGTCGGAGGGTAGCACCCCCGTCCCACCACACCCCGCTGCGACCATGATCGATAGGAAGGAGACGGAAACCCAGAGACGGCTAACAACCACGCATTACTCCAGCGCTGAAGGATGGCGCAGTCTATCGGGGCCCCGGGCCACCTGCAAGCGTGGCGAGTGACGGGCGTCACGCAGGCGGCGACGCGGCCCCTGCCATCCCCGGGAAGTCGCTCCGTCGACGAAGGCGTGCGCTATGATGGCTTCAGCACCCCCAACGGAAGGACCTGCCGTGACACGAACCGCGATCTTCAGGCTCGCCAGCTCCTGCGTCGTCGCCCTCGCCGCCTCCCTCGCGTGCGAGGCGCACGCGGCCACGTACTACGTCGCGACCACGGGCAACGACAGCACGGGGACCGGCAGCACGAACGCCCCCTGGAAGACCATCGGCCGGGCGTCGGGCGAGCTCGTAGCCGGAGATATCCTCGAGGTTCGTGCGGGCACATACACGGAGCAGGTCAGCCTCGACAACGGCGGTAGCGCGGCGAGCCCCGTGACGGTGCGGGCCGCGGCCGGGGCCACGGTGGTGATCGCCGGGCGGCGCACCACCACGCCGCACCTCCCGACCACCGCGGACCAGGCGCTGGTCCAGATCACCGACGACTACATCACCTTCAGCGGCTTCGAGGTGCGCGACTCGTGGGGCCACGGCATCGTGGTGGACAACGCGAACGGCGTGAAGGTGCTCGACTGCCGGGTTCACGACAACGGCGGCGAGGGGATCATGTTCACCGCCGCGGCGGCCGCGCCGATCGCGAGCGGCACGATTCAAGGGAACACCGTCTATCAGAACGTCCAGAGCAACGCGGCCCACGCGACGAACCCGCCGCTCCACGGCATCACCCTCGACTACGCCAACAACGTGCAGGTGCTGAACAACACCGTCTACCAGAACCACCACACCGGCCTGTACGTGAACACGAGCGCGGGCGCCGTGCTGCGCGGCAACACGATCTACGACAACGTCCACCACAACCTGTACGTCGACCATGCGACCGGCGCCTCGATCGCGCAGAACCGCGTGTACTGCACCACCGGCGCGGGGTACGACTTTCAGGGGCACCGCGCCAACGGCATCGCCGTAGAGGACGGCTCGACCTCCACCGGGCACACGGTGATGAACAACCTGGTGCGGAACTGTGCCAACAACTTCTCGTGGATCAACAGCGGCGACGCGGGCACCGGCATGAAGAACGTGGTGGTGGCCAACAACACGCTCGTCCACGCCGAGCTCCTCGGCATGTTCATCGACACGGGCGCGCACTCGGGCAGCAGCATCGTGAACAACCTCGTGCTGCAGACGGCGACGGTGGGGGACACGATCGACGTCTCTACGCCTGCCACGGGGATCGGCTTCTCCCACAACAACTGGCGCGGGGGAGTGAATCCCGTGGCGTCGCCCGACCCGCCCGTCAACCCTGCTACTGACGTGACCGCCGACTGCGGCCTCGCGAACCCGTCCACCCCGGACGCGGCCAGCTTTCGCCTCGGGGCCAGCTCACCTTGCGTGAACCGCGGCACCGCCTCGGCGCGCGTGACGACCGACTACTTCGGCACCGCGCGCCCGCAAGGCCCCGCCTACGACATCGGCGCGCACGAGGTGGTGGGGGCCGTGACGCCCGACGCGCGGGTGGCCGACGCGGCCCCGAAGAAGGACGCCGCGATCGCGCGAGACGGCGCGGTGAAGAAGGACGGCGGCGTGAAGACCGACGGAGGCCCGGCGAAGGACGCGGCAGCGCCGAGCGAGGGAGGGCTCGTAGGCGATGGCGCGGCGACGCGCGACGGCGCGCCGACCGGGGACGGAGCGACGCCGACGGATGGTGCGCCCGCGGGAGACGGGCAGCCGGCCGGCGACGGGGGCACCTCCGAGATCTTCGGCTGCCACTGCCGCGTCGGCGCGGAACCCTCGTCGGCGTGGGCCGGGCTGGGAGCTCTCGCGCTGGCCCTCGCGCTCGCGTCCCGGGCCCGCAGAAGGCGTCAGAAGTAGAAGTCCTGCTGGATCCGCTCGAGCTCGCGCTTCGGCACGACCACGCGCTTGATGCGGCCGCCGCGTCGGAGCTTGATGGCGAGCTGCCTGGCTCCCTGAAGGTCGCCCCGCACGCGGACCACGTCCCCCATGGTGCGCAGCACGACGCTCCCCACGTGGAGAACCTCGTCCCCTTCCTTCACGCCCAGCCGCTCCCAGATCCCGCCCGGCCGTAGCCCGGTCATCCGGTAGCCCAGGTTGGCGGGACCCGGCCGAAGCGGCGTGAGGGTGGCCGACGTCAGCACGGCAGCGTACTGCTTCCCGGTGGGGCCCGCCCCGCCGAGGCCCCCGACCGGCCTCGGCCCGGTGCCCAGGCCACCGAGTCCCCCCTGCCCGCGAAGACCTCCGAGGATCCCGGCCGTCCCGCTGCCGGCCCCCACGCCGAGAGCCCCGAGGCCGTAGCCCCGCCCGGCACCGTAGCCACCGCCATACGAGGGACCCTGCAGCTGCGACGGCGAGACGAGGTCCCGGATGAAGCTGTCGAACTTCCCATCGACCGAGATGCGCTCGGTCCCCGAAGCGACCGTGACCTTGAAGGTGCCGGCGAGCCGCCCGCCCCGCCTGCGCTCGAAGGTCGAGAACTTGATCTCGCCGGTGGGCGCTACGCCGAACTCGCCGAACTCGCGGATCTGGATCGAGAAGAGTGCGTCGGTGCCGAAGCGCACCGTCGCGCTGTCGGTCGGCGGAGCCTTGAACTCGAACCGCACCTTCGTCCGCTGCTCGGGCGCGTAGTAGCCGTAGCCGGCCATCCGGCGGTAGCCGTAGGGATGGTAGTCGCACAGGGCGAACAGCGCCGTGTCCCCGGAGTCGGGGCCCACCGCGCCAAAGCTCGCGCAGTCGAGCTTCACCGACGGAAAGGGCACGGGACGCGACGAGCTCTCGGCCGTCAGCGTCAGCTCGAGAGTGGCCGGCTGGCTCTCGACGGCCAGCTTCTTCACCTCCCCCATCGCCGAAGCCCAGCGCCGCACCTCGCCCTTGCACTCCTCGCGCTCCTCGGGACGCCCGAGCGCGCTGCACGGCTCGTCGCTCTTCATGAGCACGGCGCGACAGCGCACCTCCTCGCGCTCGTTCTTCGAGCCGCGACAGAGGGCGGGGTCGCGCTGCGAGAGCGCCAGGCAGTACCCCTCACGCCCCTGTCGTCCGGGGTAGCCCATCGGGCAGGCGTCGGGCTTGCGGGCGTAGATCGCCGCCATCTGCTCGCACCCGCGCTTCATCGAGTAGCTGAGAATGCGCGCGCAGGGGAGCGTCGTCCCTTGCGCCATCGCCTCGCGGGTCCGACAGAGCGCGTCGGGCACGTTGTAGAAGGCCAGCATGTCCGCGCCGAGGTCGGGCGGAAGCGCCGCCTGCAGTCGCTCGAGGCACTTCTCGTAGCCGGGGTAGCCCTTGACCACGTCCTCGAGGGTCGCCGAGGCCCCCGCGGCCCGCTTCAGACCGAGGAGCTCCGCCCAGCCTCCCCCGCCGCTTCCCGACCCGCTCCCGGCTCCAGCGCCGGCACCCGCGTCTCCCTCGGCCTCGGACGGGCCGACCCCCGCTTCTTCCTTCTTGCACCCCGCGAGCGCCATCCCGAGCACCCACGCCGCGATCCAGACCCGCATGCTGCCACTCCTTCTTCAAACCCGCGCCACGGAGGGGTATACGCCCCGCTCGGGCTCCCCTTCCGGCCCACACACCGACGACGGGCGCCCGCGGGGTCGATCCGATCGATCAGCGGAGCTGCTGGAGGTTCGCCTCGAGAGCTACCGGCCCCTCGTAGGGACAGAGGCCGCGCCACTCCCAGATGCCGTGGCTGGCCGCCTCGACGCGCACGCGAATCGGGCGTCCGCGACACGGCTCCTGGCTCGAGAAGGGCGTCGCGCCGCGCAGGGCATCCTGTACGAAGACCCGCGCCCCCGACGGATTCGACCGCACCGTGAGGGGGGCCATCCGCCAGACCACGTCCCGCGCCCCCGAACGCAGGCGCACGACCGCCTGCCGGCCCGCGTCGCCGAAGAGGACGAGGGCCGCCAGAGCCAGCGCGAGACCCGCCGCGAGCCGCAGGACGCGCTCGCCCGCCGGCCGAGGCCGCGCCAGCCGCCGCTGCACCACCGGGGCCACCTCGTCCTCGGCGACCATCCCCTGCCCGAAGAAGAGCCCCGACCGCACGTCGCTCGCCTCGTGCTCTTCGACGGGCAGCGGCACCTCGCCGGTCGCCGGGTCGCCGCGCCGCGTCCGCAAGCGGTCCACCGTGATGGGAGCGTTTCGCACGCGCGCCGACGGTGCGACGACGTGCCTTCCCGACCCGTTCCTCGTCTCGTCGACCATCAGCGCTCCTCGACCACGCGCGAGAGCTCGGCCAGGCTCAGGTGACCCCTCCCCGCCTCCGCGAGCCCGGCGGCCATCAGGCCCCCCGCCGCTCGCCGGTCGAGCGCAGCCGCCAGAGCCGCGGCGGGAGCCCCGTGCTGCAGCGCACGCGCGAGCTCCTCGTCGCGGCGCAGCGCCTCGAAGATCGGGTGCCGACCCGCGAGCCCGGTGTAGCCGCAGGCCTGGCACCCACGCGAGGCGTAAAAGACCGCGTCCGACGAGACGCCTCCTACCGTCATCTCGTCAGCGCTCGGCCGCGCCTCCACGCGGCACGCCGGGCAGAGCCGCCGCGCGAGCCGCTGTCCGACGGACAGGAGGAGCGTCTCCCCCACCGCCGTGGCGCCAGCGCAATCCACGGCCTTGAGGATCGCCTCCCTCGCATCGACGGACCCCAGCGTGGCGAGCACCAGCCGCGTCCGCGCGGCCTCAACGACCATCCGGACCGTCTCCGCCTCCGCCGCCGGCCGCACGAGGAGCACCTTCGCCGGGCGGGCGAGCACCTTCTCGAGCACGCGAGGCGCATGCCCCCTCCCGAGCTCCGTCTGATGCGCGAAGGGGAGCGCGTGTCGGACGGTCTCCTCGAGCGTGGCGATGAGGCCCGTCCGCTGGCGCTCGTGGTTCACGTGGTGCAGCGCCGCGTAGAGCGTCGTCCCCACGCCGTGGCCGGCTGGACCACTGACGAGCACGAGCCCCCGCGTCGCCCCGAGGGCGCGCACGAGCTCCTCGTGCACTGCCGGCGGCAGCTTGAGCTCGTCGAGCGTCAGGGTCGCCCCCGCGCGGCCTAGCACCTGGACCCGCATCACGGTCCCCTCGGGTCCCGAGCGCAGCACGACGCGGAGCTGCTCTACCGCGTCGGCGGAACGCAGGTCGAGCTGCCCCTCTCCATCGCCCGCGAGACCGAGGACGCGTCGGAAATGGACCAGCACCTGGGCGTAGAGCTCGCGGCTCATGGTAGTCACGGTGACCCGGTCCATCGACATGCGCAGCGAGAGGTCGACCACCATCGGCCCAGGCTCGAGGACCAGCTCGCTGGCCCCCACGTCGACGGGCGCACCCAGGAGGACGTCGGCCACCCGCTCCACGCGCGGGTGCGTTCGCGTCAGCTCCGGCTCGAGGAGCGAGCGCGCCCACCGGACGAGCGCGCGATCCTCCAGCACGCCGACCTCGCGCGCCGGCAGCGCACCAGCCGCCTCCTCGCGCTCGTACCTGCGCGCCGCCCGCCGCGAGACGACGAGCCAGGCCAGCGTCGCGACTCCCGCGAGGATCGTAGCCGGCAAGGCAAGAGGGTTCTCGCGCAGCTGCCGCACCACGTACCACCGCACGGCCAGCCCGAACTCGAGCCAGCTCTCGGGGGCGCTCCCCACCACGAGTGAGACCGCCCCCGCCACCACCAGGGCCCCGGCCGCGCCGAAGAGCCAGTTGGAGACCCGTTCGCTGGAGGCGCCCTGCAAGCCCATCATCCTGCCGATTGCTCCTGGGTAGGCTATTCTGTGGCCCGTGCCGCCCTGCCATCAACCTGTTTCATGAGCAAGCTGCTAGCCGGCGCTCTGCTGGCGCTCCTCCTCCTCCTCCTCGCGCCGACGGGTGCGAGGGCCGAGTCGTGGGGAGGGGCCGACAAGGGGGCCCACTTCGGGGTCTCGATCGCGCTCGGCCTCGGCAGCTACGGAACCCTGTGGCTCGCCGGGAGCGACCGCCCGGCGCTTCGACTTGCGGCGGGCTTCGGCCTCGCGCTCTTGCCCGGCCTGGGGAAGGAGCTCTACGACGCCGGGCAACCCGGCAATCACTTCTCGGGGCGGGACATGGTCTGGAACGCGCTCGGCGCGCTGGTGGGAACGGGGACGCTCTGGCTGGTCGACACCCTCCTCGCCCGACGACGACTACTCCCAGACCATCTCGGAAGCGCTCGCGTCACCGCTCTTGATCGCCGCCGCCGTGGCATACACCTGCGGCAGCTCGTGGGCGCAGAAGAAGCGCGCGGTCTTCACCTTGGCGTCGTAGTAGCGCGCCTCCGGGTCTCGCTCGACGAGGGCCCGCACGGCCTTCGCGTCCCCGAGCTCGACCCCCGCGGCGTCCGCGATGGCCTTCAGCTTGTCCCACGCCACCGCCGCCTGGTCGGTGAGCAGGTAGCCGAGGACGAGCTGCCCGCAGAGCCCGAGATACTGGCTGGCCGTCCGCAGGGGCAACATGAACTGCCCGCTCGACGCCGCCGAGGCGAAGAGGGCGTTGATCTCGCCCCACGCGTCCCGCGCCTTGGCCACCTGCGCCACCTGCTCCTTGACCCCCGCGTGGTTGCCGCGCCGCTCGATGAACTGCGCTAGCACCCCCATCAGCGCCATCACGTTCGCGCCGCCGTTCATGCTCAGCTTCCGACCGACGAGGTCCAGCGCCTGGATGCCGTTCGTCCCCTCGTAGAGCGAGGCGATCTTGCAGTCCCGCATGTACTGCTCGGCGGGGTAGTCGTGAAGGTAGCCGTACCCACCGAAGGTCTGGAGCGCCCACTCGGTCAGGCGGAAACCCATGTCCGAGCCGTACGACTTGCAGATCGGCACCAGGATCTCGACCGTGGACTGCAGCCGCGCCTTCTCCGTCGGGTCCGTGGCGATCTTGGACCGGTCGAAGAGGTAGACCGTGTAGAGCATCAGCGAGCGCAGCCCTTCGCCGTAGGCCTTCTGCCGGGCGAGGTTCACCTGGACGTCCGGGTGCCGCACGATCGGCACGCGGGGGGCGTCGGGGTCCTTCATCTGGCGCAGGTCCGGGCCCTGCATCCGCTCTCGCGCGTACTGGAGCGCCGCCTGGTACGCCGCGTTGCCGATCGCCGCCCCCTGCAGCCCGACGGCGATGCGCGCCTCGTTCATCATCTGAAACATGAGGCGCATCCCCGAGTGCTCCTCGCCGAGGAGCCAGCCCCAGCACCCGCCGTTCGGTCCGAAGCTCATCGAACAGGTCGGGGAGCCGTGGATCCCCATCTTGTGCTCGATCCCCGTGCAGTGCACGTCGTTCGGCGCCCCCGGCGTGCCGTCCGCGTTCAGGCGGAACTTGGGCACGATGAAGAGGCTCAGGCCCTTGGTCCCCTTCGGAGCCCCCTCGATGCGCGCCAGCACGAGGTGCACGATGTTCTCCGTCAGATCGTGCTCGCCGAAGGTGATGAAGATCTTCTCCCCCTGGATGAGGTAGTGGTCGCCCTCCTTCTTGGCCCGCGTCGAGGCCGCCCCCACGTCCGAGCCGGCCTGCGGCTCGGTGAGGCACATCGTGCCGCTCCACTTCCCCGAGAAGAGGTTGCGCAGGTACAGCCGCTTCGACTCCTCCGTGCCGAAGTTCTCGATCACGTGCGCCGCCGCCGGCGTGAGGAGCATGCCGAGGTTGAGCGCGATGCACGCGCCGAAGAACATGTCGTCCACGGCGAGCCGCAGGAGCTCGGGGGCCCCCTGCCCACCGTAGGCCGGGTTGCGGTTCAGGCTGAGCCAGCCGCCCTCGATGTAGCGCTTGAAGGGCTCGCGATAGCTCGGCGGCACCGTGACCCGACCGTCCGCGAAGGAGCACCCCTCCTTGTCCCCCTTCGCGTTCGCCGGGCCGAGAACCTCGCGGCTCATACGATAGGCCTCGTCGAGGATCATCTCGTAATCGTCACGCGCGAAGCCGGCGTAGCGTTCGCTCGCCTGCAGCGGCGCGAGGTCGAGTTGCTCGAAGAGCACGAACTTCAGGTCTCGAAGGTCAGCCACGAAATCAGCCATGGAAGGACTCCTTGAGGTGGTGGGACGGGGGTACTAGTTACCGAGCACGCGGGCCAGCCGCTCCACGGCCCAGTCGATTTCTTCACGCGTGATCACGAGGGGCGGCGCCAGCCGAATCACCGACTCGTGGGTTTCCTTGCAGAGCATCCCCTCCGCCATGAGCGCCTCGCAGTAGCGTCGCGCTCCGCCCGCCTCGGGCTTGAGGTCCACGCCGACGAGCAACCCGCGCCCGCGGATCTCCTTGATGTGTCTCGACGAGAGCTGCCGCAGCTTCGCCGTGAGGTACGCGCCCATCTCGGTCGCCTTCGCCGTGAGGTTCTCGTCGACGAGAGCGTCGAGCGCGGCGATGCCGACGGCGGCCGCCACCGGGTTTCCCCCGAAGGTCGAGCCGTGCTGCCCCGGCCGGAGCACCCCCATCACCTCGTCGGTGGCGGCGATGGCGGAGACCGGGTATACGCCGCCGCCGAGCGCCTTGCCCATCACGATCACGTCTGGGCGCACCCCTTCGTGCTCGCAGGCGAACATCTTGCCGGTCCGCCCGAAGCCCGTCTGGACCTCGTCGCAGATGAGGAGCACGTTCCGCTCCTTGCAGAGCTTGGCCACGTCGCGGAGGTAGCCGTCGCTCGGGATCAGGATCCCCGCCTCGCCCTGGATCGGCTCGACGAGGAACGCGACGGTGTGGTCCGTCATCGCCGCCTCGACCGCCGCCAGGTCGTTGTACGGGACGATCGAGAACCCGGGGGTGAAGGGACCGAAACCCGCGCGGTACTCCGCCTCCGTCGAGAAAGAGACCACGGTGATCGTGCGGCCGTGGAAGTTGTTCCGGCAGGCGATGATCTCGGCCCTCCCCTCGGGCACCCGCTTCACCTGATAGCCCCACTTGCGGGCCACCTTGAGCGCCGTCTCCACCGCCTCGGCCCCGCTGTTCATGGGCAGCACGCGCGGCAGGCCGGTCAGCTTCGCCACCCGCTCGTAGAACTGGCCCAGCTTGTCGTTGTGGAACGCCCGCGAGGTGAGCGTGATCTCGTCGGCCTGCGCCTTGAGCGCCGCGATGACCTTCGGGTGCCGATGCCCGTGGCTGAGAGCCGAGTAGCAGCTCAGCATGTCCAGGTACTTCTTCCCCTCCACGTCCCAGACCCAGACCCCTTCCCCCTTCACGAGCACGACCGGGAGCGGATGATAGTTCGCCGCGCCGTACGCCTCGGTTTGAGCAATGATCTCCGCAGTGCTAGCCATCGTCGGTTCCCCTGCCACAGGTGGTGCCTGGTTCTATCCCGGGCTCTCCGCCCAAGTCCACGTCAAATGACTTGCGCGGGGAAGGCCGCGCGCGCAAGCTCCGCGCCCGAGGAGCCGCATTTCTCGACGGACGCACGACGCGGACCGACCTCTGACCGAGGCTTCTCGCGCGACGCCATGGCCGATCTCTGTCCCGTGATGCTCTTCTCCGGCAAGGGTGGCGTGGGGAAGACCACGCTGGCCGCCGCCACGGCCGTGCGCCTGGCCCGCGGCGGGAGCCGGGTCCTCATCCTCTCCACCGACCCCGCGCACAACCTCTCGGACGTCTTCGACACGCCGCTCTCGAGCCGACCGCGGGAGATCCTGCCGGGGCTCGACGCGATGGAGCTCGACGCCCGCGGCCTCTTCGCGGAGGCGCTCGGCCCCGAAACCGAGGGACAAGGGGGGCTGAAGGGGCTCATGCGCCTCGCCACCGACGCCCCCGGCATCGACGAGTTCGGCGCGATCGAGGTGCTCCTCCGCGTGATGGAGCAAGCCGAGCACGACCTCGTGATCCTGGACACCGCCCCGACCGGTCACACGCTCCGCCTGCTGATGGTCCCCGAGCTCCTCGACGGCTGGTTCGGCACGATGCTGGAGCTTCGCGACCGCATCGCCCGCGCCGGCCGACTCCTCCGGCGCTTCCTGCCCGGTACGAAGGCCCCGAGCGAGGGGGACCTGGCCCGCGACCTGGAAGGGGGCCGCAAGCGCATCACCGCGCTCCGAGACGTGCTCACCGACGACCAGAAGTCGCAGATCATCCTGGTCACGATCCCCGAGGCGCTGAGCGTGCTCGAGACCACGCGCACGCTGCAGATGCTCGCCAGCCACGCCATGACGGTCGGTACGATCGTCGTGAATCAGCTCCAGCCGGCGAACCCCGGCTGCCCGCACTGCGCGCGACGGCGCGAGATCCACGAGTCCGAGCTCGCGCTGATGCGCCGCAACGCGGGCGCCACGCCGGTGCGCGTGGTGGAGAGTCAGCCGACGGCCATCCGCGGGGCCGACGCGCTGGAGGGGATGGCGCGGCTGCTCTGGGGCGACACCTAACGTTGGCGCCCGGAATGGACCGCTGGGGGCACTCGTGGCAGAATCGACTGGCGTGCCGGTAAGATGCGTCCTGTATAGAGGCCCCCGCTTCGCGCCGCCGGCCCTCCTGTCGTGGCCGAGGCGACGCGTCTCCTGCCACGGCCTGGCGGGGGTGGTGCTCGCGCTCGCCCTCGGCGGTTGCACCGTGCGCGCCCCCTGGGCCGGCGAGGGGCTCGAAGGAAACGCCTGCTTCCCCGACCAGACCTGCGACCCGGGCCTGCGCTGCGTGAACGCGCGGTGCACCCGCAACGGGAGCGCCTCCGACGGCGGTGGTTCCGGCGACGGAGGGGTGAGCGACCTCTACACGGTTGATCAGCCCCCCGGCTGCACCGGAACGACGGTGCCGACGCCGACGCTGGAACCCGTCGCCCCCTCGACGCAGCACCTGCGCGTCGCGGTGAGCGGGCGCGCCCGCGGGGCCCGCGAGCTCGAGGTGCGCGGGGGCGGCAAGACGGTGCGCATGACGCTCGCCGGAGAGCGTTTCTGCCTCGAGGTGGACCTCCAGCCGGGCGTCACGAACAGCTTCCTGGTCGTCGCGGTGAGCGACCGCGGCTGCACGAGCCAGCCGGCGAACTTCTCGATCGTCCAGCAGCCTACGACCTCCCCGAACCGCCTGCTCGGCAAGCGGCCCGAGAGCAACGTGGTGCCCGACAAGCCGCTCACGCGGCTCACCGACGGGCTCTACGACCAGAGCGTGCGCCTGAGCTTCTTCGACGCGGACCCGCCGGGGAGCGCCGTCTGCAACGACTACGCGTACCTCTGGTTCCGGGTGAGCAATGAGCTCCAGACCATCGACCAGGTCACCGTTAGGTACCCGTCCAGAGGGAACTTCTCGAGCTACGCGACCTGCTGGACCCTGCTCGGCAGCGAGCTCAAGGACCCGCCCGCGCCGAACCCTTCGCTCCCCGATTGGGCGGTGCTCGCCAAGGCGACGACCACCTCCTCGGGCACGCTCACCATCCCGGTGCCGTCGGCCAAGGTCCGGCACCTGGCGCTCCTCCTCTTCGAGGACGGGGGGAGCGGCGTGTACGAGACCTTCGAGCTGACCGAGGTCGAGGCGCGTGGGGGCGGGGACCTGCCGCCGTACCAGGGCTGCAAGTAGCCCCGCCGGGGAGGCGTTCCCGAAGGATCACCGCCGTCTTGACAGGCGCGGAGCCATCGCCACCTTGATCTCGCGCATAAACGGCAGCGCGGTGGGGTTGCTCAGATAGTTGCGAACCGCCGGTGCGAGACCCGCGGCGAGGAGGAAACGATGTTCTTCGATCCGGTCTACCTGCTCTTCCTGGCGCCGGGGCTGGTCCTCACCCTGTACGCCACGATCAAGGTGAAGGGGACCTTCGCCCGCTACCGCGACGTCCCTACGGCGAGCGGCCGCACGGGGGCCGAGGTGGCGCAGGAGCTCCTTCGGCGGAACAACGTCCGCGGGGTGCGCGTCGAGCCACACGAAGGATTCCTCTCGGACCACTACGACCCCAAAGACAAGGTCGTGCGCCTCTCGCCGGACGTGTACTACGGGCGCTCGATCTCCGCCGTCGGCGTCGCAGCCCACGAGTGCGGGCACGCGCTGCAGGACGCCCAGGGCTACGCCCCGATGGCGATCCGGCAGAATCTGGTCGTCCCGGCCAACTTCGGCTCCACGCTCTCCATGGTGCTCATCGTGGCCGGCTTTCTCCTGCACGCGACGAAGCTCGTCTGGCTGGGCATCTTCGCCTTCTCGGCGGTGGTGCTCTTCCAGCTCGTCACCCTCCCCGTGGAGTTCAACGCCTCCTCGCGGGCACGGCTGCGCCTGGTGGCCGACGGCCTGGTGAGCCGCGAAGAGGAGACGCAGGTGGGGAAGGTGCTGAACGCCGCAGCGCTCACGTACGTGGCCGCGCTGATCACGAGCGTGCTGACGCTCGCCTACTACATCCTGCGCGCCACGGGCTCGTCCTCGTCCGACGACTGAGCCGCCGCCACGAGCGGCACGGGCAGATCGCCGAGCTGGCCCTGCGTCGCGGGGTAGATCGTGCGCGCGAACTCCACGAGCCAGCGGTTCACGAGCTCGGGCTGCTCGATGAGCGCGAAGTGGCTCCCCCCTTCCACCTCCCGGTAGTCGGCCCCCGCGATGCGTTCCGCCATGTACTTGGCCACGCGCGGGGGGGTGACCGTGTCGCGGGTCCCACAGATCACGAGCGTCGGGCAGGTGACCCCCGACAGGACGTCGGAGGCGTCGTGGTCGGCGAGGCTCAGGAGGGTGCGCATGTAGGTCCGCTTGTCGGCCCCCGCCACGCAGCGCACGTCGGCCGCGAAGACCGCCGGGTCGGCCTGCGCGCTGACGAACGTCACGGTCGAGAGCAAACGGAACGCCGCCCCCGGGAGCGCCACCGCGAGGTCGAGGAGCTTCTGCGAGAGCTCGGGGTACTTGCCGAGGAACGCGAGCGCGCGCTCGGCGATCAGGGCGACCGGCTCGGGAAAGGCGGTGCGGAAGGGGATGCCGTAGCTCCCGAGGAGCGCCACGAGCCCCGTCATGCGCTCCGGGGCCAGGCGGGCCACCTCGAGCGCCACCTGCACCCCCATGCTCCAGCCCACGAAGACCGCCTGCGAGAGGCCCAGGTGATCCAGCACCGCGAGCGCGTCGCGCGCGTGCCGCGGCATGGTCACGTCGCCGAGCGGATGCCCGAGGACGCTCTGGCCCATCCCGCGGTAGTCCCAGCAGATGACCTGGTGCGCTTCCCGGAGCGCCTCGATCTGGCGCACGAGCCCCGGGTAGCGCACGCCGATGCCGTTCGCGAGCACCACGGGCGGGCCGGCGCCGAAGCGCTGGTAGAGGAGCTGCGTTCCGTCGTCGGTGACGACGCGCCCTTGGTCCATCGGTCCCAGCGCGGCAAGAATCTCGGCCGGCAGTAGCATGCTGCACACCCCTCGGTAGCCCCGTCGAAGGTGTAGCGCAGAGCCGAGGGCGGCTCAAGCGCCGCGATGCTCACCCACGACGGTCGCGAAGGACTACCGACGGAAAGCTACTGATTGAAGACTACTGATTGCTCGCCGCCGCGTCGACCGGCGCCGCGTCGGGCACTCGGGCGTCGGGCACTCGAGCGTCGGGAACCCGAGCGTCGGGTAGACGGGCGTCGGGCACGCGCGCATCCGGGATCGGCGCGCAGCGGTTGTTCGTCCGGTCGCAGGTGGTGCCGGCGCCGCAGGCCGGGCCTTGCGCCGTCCCCGCGAAGGTGCCGCAGTTGCAGATCCCACCCGTCTGGCAGCTCTCGTTCGCCCCGCAGGTGGAGTCCCCGTCGCACGCGCAGCGCTGGTTCTGCACGCAGCGCGGGTTCGGCTGCTGACACGCGGGGCCCGTCGTGCTCGTCGTCGTCGCGCAGGTGCAGCTCCCCGCCGAGGTGCACGTGTCGCCGGGGCCACAGGAGATCTTGCCGCCGCAAAGGCACTGCCCGTTCACGCAGCGATAGTTCCCGGTGCAGCCGGTGTTCGTGCCGCAGACGCAGCGGTGGGTTCCTGTGTTGCACGTGTTGCCGTTCGTGCACTGGCCCGGTCCGGTGCAGCCGTTCACGCAGGCCGTCCCGCTGCAGTAGCGACCTGCGCCGCAGATCGCGGTGGCCTCGGGGTCCTGCGCGTCGTCCAGACCGTCGCAATCCACGTCCTTGCCGTCGCACCCCTCGCCACCCGGCTGGATGACCTGCACGCAGCTCGCGACCCCGGCCTCCGAGCACGCGGCCTGGCCGTTTGCACACTCGCCCTTCGCGCCCGGCACGGTGCAGCTCGTACCCGACTGACAGGAGCCTCCCTGGTCCCCGGGCCGGCCGTCACCGGGAGGGAGGCCATCCGTCTGGCTCGCATCCACCACGGCTCCGTCGCCTGCGCCTCCGTCCGTCGCCGGCTTGGTGGTCAGGCTGCCGATGTCCAGGATCGCCTGGCACGCGGTGGCGGCGAGCAGCAGCCCCGCGAGAGCGGCACCGAGCCGCAGCACCTGGAACCGGGTCCGCATCGTGCTCCTCCTCGAGTCGAAGGGTAAGTCCTATGGATCAAGACTAACCGACGAAAGCCGCCCGGGACAACAACGCTGCACGCGGACTACGGAGCAGCCCACCCCTTGGTGGCCCGGGGCCATGGGTGATACGCTCGAGGAAGCGCAGCGCCGCCCGGTGTCGAGGCGTCGCTGCCCGCGAGCTCTCGTCGATGCGCGTCTGCCCCGGCTGCCGAGGAACCTTCGGTCAGGACCAGGCGAGCTGTCCCCAGGACGGCCTGCCCCTGCTCGAGCTCAGCCGCACCTTCGCGGGTGCCGACGCCGGCGGCTACGCTTCGAAGCCCGACGTGCCCCTCGAGCCCGGGATGCTCGTCGCCGAATATCGCGTGGAAGGGCTCCTCGCCGTCGGAGGGATGGGCGCGGTCTACGCCGCCATCCACCCCGTGATCAGCAAGCGGGTGGCGATCAAGGTGCTCAACCGACGCTTCGCCCAGGACCCGAAGGCCGTGGCCCGGTTCGTCCTCGAGGCGCGGGCCGTCAACCAGATCGGCCATCACAACATCGTGGACATCTTCGCCATCGGCGAGCTCGACGACGGGCGAAACTATCTGGTGATGGAGCTCCTCGACGGCCTGGGGCTCCACCTGGTGCTCGCGGGGGCGCAGCGACTCGAGGCCGGGCACCTGCCCCTCCTCTTCGAGCAGCTCTGTGACGCCCTCGACGCGGCGCACGCCAAGGGCTTCATCCATCGCGACCTGAAGCCCGAGAACGTCATCGTGCTCCGACGGCCGCCCCACCCGCTGATCAAGATCCTGGACTTCGGCATCGCCAAGCTGCGCGGCGGCTCGCCGAGCGAGGAGACGCAGGCCGGCATGGTGCTCGGC
This sequence comes from Deltaproteobacteria bacterium, assembly GCA_020848905.1. Lineage (NCBI taxonomy): Bacteria > Pseudomonadati > Myxococcota > Myxococcia > Deltaproteobacteria bacterium. The sequence goes on along the minus strand of JADLHG010000033.1, from coordinate 69,584 downwards.
ACCCCCGAATACATGGCCCCGGAACAATGCCGCGGGCTCGGTCTCGACGTGCGCGCCGACGTGTACTCGCTCGGGGTGATGCTCTTCGAGCTGGTCACGGGGCGAAAGCCCTTCGTCGACCCGAACCCGGTGCGCGTGATGACGATGCAGCTGCGCGACAAGCCGCCCCGGCCGTCGCAGCTCGCCCCGGTACCGGCCGCCCTCGAGGCCGTGATCCTGAAGGCCATGGCCAAGCGGCCCGCAGAGCGGTATTCCAGCGCCGGCGAGCTGATGGAACACCTTCGCGCCGCCGTCCCCGACGTGCTGCCGTGGAAACCGCTCCTCTCGCGCGCGGAGTCCACCCTGGCGGCGCAACGTCCCCGCGCGGATGCTGCCGCCCGTCGAGCCGCCTCTGCGAAGGAGACGCCGCTCCCGGCCGATCCACCGGGCGACGAGGCCGACCCCACCCTCCCGTCGGTCGCCCCCTCCCTCGAGGCGCCGGGCCTGCCCGCCCCCGGCACCCCGCCCGCCAACGAGGCGAGCGCCGCCGAACGCTCGAAGGGGGGCGAGGCCGGGCCGGCCGGCCCACCTCCCAGCCGCCCGAACCCTCAACGCGTCACGGTGCTCTCTCCGGTCTCGCTGACCGGCGAGATGGAAGGCCTCGGCCCGAGCCCGTCGACCGCCCACGGCGTCTTCGACGACGACGGCGAGACGCTCATCTCCGACCGCCCCGACCGACCCTCGCGCACGGACGTGATCCGCGCCGAGCTCGGCATGGAACCGGACGAGCTCGAGAACACGCAGCTCGACTACGAGTTGCCGGCCGGCGTGCGCGAAGCCTCGAGGCTCGCCCCCGACGCGGCGGAAGCCTTCAGCTCGAGTTCCTTCGCGGCGCCTGGGGAGGGCCGCTCCGCGCGCACGGCTCCTGCTCGGCAGAAGCCCCCGGGCCGGCTGCTGGTCCTCGCGGCTCTCACGGCGCTGGCGGTGGTCATCGCGACGGGTCTGCTGGTGCTGCTGCTCGCGCGGTGAGGCGCGCGGCGCCCGGACACGAAATGACTACTGTGCGTCCTCGCACACGCACCTGAGCGCCCGCAGATCCGGAGCGCCGCCGGCCACTCCCGGCTCGACCGAGAGCGTGACCACGCGCTTGCACCGCCGGCACTTGAGCTCGATCTCCCCCGCCAGGAGGCGCGCGAGCAGATTGCCGCAATCGCAACGCAGGTCCTCCGTGAGGGCCCGTTGCGGGGCCCCCTGTACGAGGCGCGGCCCGGAGAGAGGGTCGCCCGTGCCGGCCCGCGGCCGCCGCAAGACTGAGGCGTTCATCAGCTCGAACTCCCATCAGGGTGTGAGTGGTCGCAGACCGATTGCAGAGCCTCGCCCGCCAGCGTATCGCCGCGATCGAGGAGCTCGCAGACGCAGCCCTCGGCGCACGCGGCGCAGGTGGAGGGATCGGTGGTGCACGGTTTCGCGAAGCGCTCCCAGCTCGGCAGGAAAGCACGCGCCGCGGGGTCACCGGACTCGAGGAAGCGAAGTAAGGCGGCCAGCCGTCGCACCGTGACGTTGCTCAGCAGGTGCTCGATCTTGCACGTGTCGATCTCGGCGCTGGCCGTGGGCACCTGCAACACCTCTTCCAGGAATCGCCGGAGTACGACCTGCTTGGCCTGCACCGCCCGCGCGATCGCCTCGCCCACCTCGCTCAGCAAGAGAAAACGATTCTCGTCCTCCTGCACCAGCCCGCGCTGCTTGAGCGCCTTGAGCGTCAGAGAGGCGCTGCCTCGCGTGATGTTGAGCGACTTGGCCACGTCGGAGACTCGGGCGTAGCCGTGCCGCTCCCGAAGGGCAGCGATCGTGACCAGGTGGTGGGCCACGGAGTGCGAGATGAGGTTCTGGTCGAACTGCTTCCAGACGTCCACGCTCATGAACCACGTATAAGACAGCAGCTTCCGATAGGCAACAGAAGATATGTGGCCTATTCAAAAAACTCTTATGCGCGACTTTTGTTTGTGCACTAAATCACGCACCGCGTTATCCGGCTTCGCAATTTATTTCAGATAGATAATTTCCGCGAGGAGGACCGCTCAGGCCCCGGCGTAGCCCCGCACCTCGTCCAGCCAGGAGCGGACCTGGGCATCCGAGGGCATGCGCCAGTCCCCCCGGGGAGAGAGGGCCACCATCCCCACCTTGGGGCCGTCGGTCGCGCAGGAGCGCTTGAACTGGTTGCCGAAGAAGCGCTGCAGAAAGAGCGCGAGGCGGGACTTCATCTCCTCGAGGGCGTACCGACCGGCGAAGGCCACCTGCGCGAGGTCCAGGATGCGGGCCGGGCGCGCCCCGTGGCGCACGAAGTGATAGAGGAAGAAGTCGTGCAGCTCGTAGGGCCCGAGGGCCGCCTCGGTCCGCTGCGCGATCTGCCCCGCCGCATCCGCGGGGAGCAACTCGGGGGAGATCGGCGTCTCGAGGATCGCGAAGAGCGTGGCTCGAAGGGCCTGCGGATCGCTCACGCTCCAGCTCGCGAGGCGCTCGGTCGCGACCCACCGCACCACGAACTGAATCAGCGTCTTCGGCACGCCCGCGTTCACGTCGTACATCGCGATGTGATCCCCGGCGTAGGTGCACCAGCCCAGCGCCTTCTCCGAGAGGTCGCCGGTCCCGACGACGATCCCGCGGTGGAGGTTCGCCATGGTCATGAGCACGAGCGTGCGGAGGCGGGCCTGAATGTTCTCGAGCGTCACGTCGCCGAGCTCGGGGCGGCGGCGGAGCGCCGCGAGGAGCTCCTCCACGGTCGACGCGTCGGCGGCCGCAGGGTGCCCGACCCCCTCGAGGAGCAGCCGCGTGGCCTCCGCCACACCCACCTCGAAGAAGCGCGCGCCGAGGGCGGTCGCGAGCTCCTCGGCGTTCTTGCGGGTCCCCGAAGAGGTCCCGAGCCCCGGCATCGTCACGCAGAGCAGCTCGTCGCGCGGGCGTCCGGCGAGATCCAGCGCGCCCGCCGCCACCAGCGCGGCCTGTGTCGAATCGAGCCCCCCCGAGAGACCGAGGACCAACCGCGGCATCCCCGTGGCCTGCATGCGCGTGAGGAGCGCGTTGGTCTGGATCTCGAAGATCTCCCAGCAGCGCGTGGCCAGCGTCGCCGGGTCCTTCGGCAGAAACGGGTGCGGCGTGACCTCACGCCGCAGGGGCGCGAGCGACGCCCCCGCCGAGGCGAAGGGGACGCGGCGAAAGGGACGGGCATTGACCCGTGCGCAATCGCCGAAGCTCGTGGTCACGACGCGCTCGTGCACGAGGAGCTCGAGGTCCAGGTCCACCGTCACGAGCTGGTCCTCGCGCGAGAAGCGCTTCGAGGCCGCCAGCTCGCGCCCGTTCTCGCAGATGAAGGCATCCGCGTCGAAGGCCAGGTCGGTGGAGGACTCGCCCGGCCCCGCCGCCACGTAGACATAGGCGCACTTGCCCCGGTCGGAGACGGAGCGCGCGAGGAGCCGCCGCAGGTCCGCCTTGCCGATGGTGAAGTTCGACGCCGACAGGTTGCAGACCACCGTGGCGCCGGCGGAGACCTGGAACATGCTCGGGGGGAGCTGCACCCAGTAGTCCTCGCAGAGCTCCACGCCCAGCACCAGGTCCGGCTGGTCCGTCGCGGCGAAGAGGATGTCGGTGCCGAAGGGGACCGTCTCGCCGAAGAGCTCGACGGTGGAGCCGGGAGGGACCTCCGCTCCGGGCCGGAACCAGCGCGCCTCCTCGAACTCACGGTACGAGGGGAGGAAGGCCTTCGGCACCACGCCGAGCACTCGACCGCCGGCGAGCACGGCCGCCACGTTGTAGAGGCCCGAGCCCACGCGCAGGGGGAGCCCCACGATGGCGAGGGGCCGCAGCCGTCGGCCGGCCTCCTTGAGCTGCCCGAGCGCGGACCGCGCGGCGCCCTGCAGGTGCTGGTCGAGGAAGAGATCGCGCGCGGTGTAGGCCGTCAGCCCGAGCTCCGGGAAGGCCACCAGGGCGGCGCCCTCCTCGTGCGCGCGCGTCCAGAGCGCGAGCGTGGCTTCGGTGTTGGCCGCCACGTCCACCACGCGGCAATGCGGGACCGCGGCGCAGGCTCGAACGAATCCGTTGAGGCTTGGGGGCATGCGTACTCCGTCTGAGGGGTCACGAGCTCGGCGCCCGACGCCCCTCGGCGCGGGCGATCCAGGCGTCGATCAGGGTCGAGAGAATTTCCAGCGGCACGGCGCCGTGGCGCAGCGCCTCGTCGTGAAATGCGGCCAGACGAAAACGGGGCCCGAGCGCGCGCGTAGCCCGGGAGCGGAGCTCCTGGAAGGTCAGGCGACCGAGGAGATACGCGAGCGCCTGGCCGGGCCAGTTGATGTAGCGGTCTATCTCGTTCTCCACCTCGCGCGGCGTCAGGGCCGTACGCTCCTGCATGAAGCGCAGCGCCCGCTCCCGCGACCAGCCGAGCGCGTGCAGCCCCGTGTCCACCACCAGCCGGGCCGCGCGCCACGCCTGGTAGTTGAGGTAGCCGAAGCGCGTGGCCGGCGAGCTGTAGAGGCCGAGCTCGTCGGAGAGCACCTCGCTGTAGAGGGCCCAGCCCTCGACGAAGGCGGTCTGTCCCTCGTGGCGCCGGAAGAGGGGGAGGCTCGCCTGCTCCTGTGCGAGGGCGATCTGCAGGTGATGCCCCGGCACGGCCTCGTGGTAGGTGAGGGCCTCCAGGTTGTAGAGCGGCCGAGCCGACAGGTCGTGGACGTTGAGGTAGAAGTAGCCGGGGCGCGACCCGTCGTCGGGGGCGGGGTAGTAGAAGGCCGCAGGGGCGTCGGCGGCCCGGAAGGCCTCGATGGGCCTCACCCGCACGGGCCGGCGTGGAAGGCGTCCGAAGGCCCGAGGGAGCGCGGCCAGCGCGCGCGTCACGATCCCGTCGGCGCGCGCGAGGAGCGCGGAGGTCTGTTTCGCGTACATCTCCGGGCGCGACCGCAGCCAGGCCATGAAGCGGGGCAGGTCCTCGTGGCCCGCGAGCTTTCGCGCGATCTGCCGCATCTCGCCCTCGAGGCGCGTGAGCTCGTCGAGGCCGATGCGGTGGATCTCCTCGGGCGTTCTGGTGGTCCCGGCGATCTGGCGCGCGAGCGCCGCGTAGCAGGCCCGGCCGCCGGGGAGCGCAAAGACCCCCACCGAGGAGCGCGCGTGTGGCCGGTACTCGCGCCGAAGAAAGGCCGCGTGAGCCCGCAGTGCGGGGTACACGGTCGCCTCTACGCGCTCGACCAGCTGGCGCCGAAAGCGCGCGGCGTGGTCTTTGCCAAAGCTCGCCGGCAGGACCACCGTGGCCACGAAGGGGGAGCGGTCGGCGGGGAGGGCGAGCAGGCGGTCGAGCTGGCCGAGCACGCGGTCCACGATCAGCGTGGGAACGGCGTACCCCTCGAGGAGCCCTTCCGCCAGCGCGCCGCGATAGCGCTCGAGGAAGGCCGGGATCTTCCGGTAGCGCGCGAGGAGCGTCGCGGCGTGTTCGGAGGTGCGAATCGCGTGGTGCTTGCTGAGCTCCGCGAGCCAGACCTGCGGGCCGTAGAGCGGGTCCAGGTCCCAGAGGACGCGCCGACAGGCTTCCTCGGCCCGCGCGCCGTCGATCGACCAGAGGAGCACCGCGCGGGTCACCCGCTCCTCCTCGGAGAGGCCGCCAGGCTCGAGCGCCTGCACGCCGAGACGCAGGCGCTCCAGGTCGACCACGAGTCGTCGGCGCGCCTCGACCGACGGATCGGGCAGCTCGGCGTCGAAGCGGCGATCCCCGAGGTAAGTCGCGCGCTCGGGGGCGGCGCGCATCAGCCGGTCCCAGTAGGCCTGCGCGAGGCGGCCGAGGGGGGTCCCCACCGCGGGCGCCGACGGACGCCGCAGCTCGGGGTGCTCGAGCGCGCAGGTGCGACCGCGAGGCCGACAGGCGGCCGCGAGCGACAGCAAGAGCACGGGGGCGACGAGGCGCGAGGCGAGGCGCGGCATGACGGCGCAGCATACCCTCGGCGGCCGCGCGAGTGAACCGCGCGACGGGGCGAGGTGTCGGGCGAGCAGCTCACCGCAGCGGATGCAGCCCCAGCTCGGCGCGTAGCCGGTTCACGGTGGCGGTCACCTGCGGGTCGGCGAGGAGGAGGCGCGAGAGACTCGCGGTGCTGACCCCGAGCCTCTCGGCCGTGTCGCGCACCGACCCGTTCAGGGCCGCGAAGAGGTCGAGGAGCCCCTGGAGAGCGCGGAGGTGCGTCTCGCGGGTCACCGAGGAGCGCGACGCGGCAAGGAGCGCGAGCAGCTCTGGCGGGGGCGCGTAACCCTGCAGCACGAGCGGGCGCCGCACCTCGAGGGCGATGCGCTCGCGCAGGCGTCGCAGCCCCCGACGGCGGTTCTCGTGCTGCGAGCGACTCTCGGTCGCCACGACCTGCAGCCCCGTCGGCAGGTGGCGGAGCCGGACGGCGCTCTCGGTCTTGTTGCGCTTCTGCCCGCCGGGTCCGGAGCCGCGGTACCTATCCACCTCGCACTGCGCGAGCAGCTCGGCGTCCCCGAGGCAGAGGTAGTCGCTCTTCGTCGGTCCCGTCACCCTCGGAGCATCGCACGGGCCGCGGCCGCCGTGCTACGGTCCGGCCCCGCATGGCCCGTCGCGCCTCCACCCCCGTCGGCCTCGTCACCGCCGCGCCGGCCCGCAGCGAGGGCGACACGATCGCCGGGGTGGATCTCGGCTCGAACAGCTTCCACCTCATCGTGGCGCGCGTGGTGGGGGGCCACTTCGACGTGCTCGACCGCCGACGAGAGCGCGTGCTGCTCGGCGCCGGCCTCGACGACGAGAGACGCCTCACGGCCGACGCCGAGACGCGGGCCCTGGACTGCCTCTCCCGCTTCCGCCAGCGGCTGCGAGACCTCCCACCGGCCATGGTGCGGGCCGTCGGCACCAACACCCTGCGCCAGGCGCGCGACGCCCGCGCCTTTCTGCGCCGGGCCCGGCGCGCGCTCGGCCATCCCATCGAGGTGATCTCGGGACGCGAGGAGGCGCGGCTCACCTACCTCGGCGTGGCGCACGACCTGGCCGAGGAGCACGGTCGGCGCCTGGTGGTGGACATCGGCGGCGGCAGCACGGAGGTCATCCTCGGGGAGCGGTTCGAGCCGCAGCTCACCGACAGCCTCTACATGGGGTGCGTGGGCTATACGCAGCGCTTCTTCCCGACAGGGCGCATCGGCCGCGCCGAATTCGCGCAGGCCGAGATCGCCGCCGGACAGGAGCTGCAGCCGATCCAGCGCCCCTACGGAGCCATGGGCTGGCGCACCTGCGTGGGCTCCTCGGGCACCATCGTCACCATCGGCCAGATCCTGCGCGCGACGGGTTGGGCCGAGCGCGACGTCACGCTGAAGGGGCTCCGCAAGCTGAAGAAGGCGCTGCTCGTGGCCGGTCACGTGCGTCGGCTGAAGCTCCCGCTGCTCCACGCGGAGCGGGCCTCGGTTCTGCCGGGAGGACTCGCCATCCTGTGCGCCGTCTTCGACGCGCTCGGAATCGAGGCCATGCGCCCCTCGTCGGGGGCCCTCCGAGAGGGGCTGCTCTACGACCTCCTCGGGCGCATCCGGCACGAGGACATCCGCGACCAGACCGTCCGGCGCTTCTGCGAGCGCTATCAGGTGGACCTGGAGCAGGCGGCCCGCGTGGAGGCCACCGCCCTCGCCTGCCTGGAGCGCGTGGCCCTGCCGTGGAGTCTCTTCGACCCGTCGGCGCGTCGCGCGCTGAGCTGGGCCGCGCGCCTGCACGAGGCGGGGCTCTCGGTGGCCCACGCGGGGTACCACAAGCACGGGGCCTACCTGATCAGCAACGCCGACCTCCCGGGCTTCTCCCGCGACGGGCAGGCCCTCCTCTCGGCCCTGGTCCGCGGGCACCGGCGGAAGTTGCCCCGGCCGCTTACGCCCGGGGCGTCTCCGGAGCTCGCACGTCAGACGCTCCGCCTCTGCGTCCTCCTGCGACTGGCCGTCCTCCTGCATCGCGACCGCGGCCCCCGCCCCGCGCCGCAGCTCACCCTCGTACCGAAGAAGGAGAGCCTGACGGTCGTCTTCCCGCCGGGCTGGCTCGAGGAGCACCCGCTGACCCGGGCCGACCTCGAGGAGGAAACGGCCCGCCTGCGCGTGGTCGGCTTCAAGCTGAGCTGGACCTGACGACGCCGCGCCGGGCCCTCACGCACCGCGTAGCAGGCGCAAGAGGTGCAGCGTCAGGAAGGAGACCGCCGCCGACGCCGGGATGGTGAGGAGCCAGGCCCAGAGGATGCGCGTCGTGACGCCCCAGCGCACGGCCGACAGGCGTTTGGTCGAGCCCACGCCGACGATGGCTCCCGTGATGGTGTGCGTGGTGGAGACGGGGATCCCCCCGTGGGTCGCGAGAAAGAGGGTGAAGGCCCCGGCCGTCTCGGCGCAGAACCCGCCCGCGGGCTTCAGCTTCGTCACCTTCATCCCCATGGTCTTCACGATGCGCCACCCGCCGAGGGCCGTGCCGATCCCCATCGCCGCGTGGCACGAGAGGATGATCCAGATGGTCCGGCTGTCGCGCAGCGAGAGGTCCACGTGCGGGTCGAGCGCCCCCGCGGCGACGAGGAGCGCCACGATGATACCCATGGTCTTCTGCGCGTCGTTGCCGCCGTGCCCGAGGGAGTAGAGCGCCGCCGAGAGAAGCTGCCCCCGGCGAAAGCTGCGATCCACCCGGGTGGGCGACCAGCGCCGGAAGATCCAGAAGACCGAGAGCATGAGCGCGGAGCCCAGCACGAGCCCGATGAGCGGAGCGAGCGGGATGAACTTCACCGTGCTCATGAGCTTGTCCCAGCGCAGGGCCTTCCAGCCCTTGTGCGCCACCCCGGAGCCCGCAAACCCGCCGATCAGCGCGTGGGAGGAACTCGTGGGGAGTCCCCACCACCAGGTCAGGAGGTCCCAGACGATGGCCCCGACGAGCCCCGCGAGCACCACGTAGACGTAGACCGGGTCCTTGGGCTGCACCTTGACGATCTTCGAGACGGTGTCGGCCACCTTCGGCGCGAAGATAAACATCGCGGCGAAGTTGAAGAAGGCGGCCCAGAGCACGGCGACTCGCGGGCTCAGCACGCGCGTCGAGACCACCGTGGCGATCGAGTTCGCCGCGTCGTGGAAGCCGTTGATCACGTCGAACGCCAGGGCCACGAGGACGGTGGCGATGACGAGGTACCAGATGGGATCCATGACTCAGGCGCTCTCGAGAACCACGCCCTCGAGCACGTTCGCCACGTCTTCGCAGCAGTCGGAGGCGTTCTCGAGCTGCTCGAAGATCTCCTTCCACTTGATGACCGAGATGGCGTCCTTCTCTTCCTTGAAGAGCCGCCCGAGGGCCGAGCGCAGCACGGCGTCCCCCTCGTTCTCGAGCCGGTGGATCTCGACGCAGCACTTCAGCACCCCGTCGCCGTCCTTGCCCGACCGCAGCGCCGCCAGGCCCTGCTGGATCACCTCGGCCGACCGCACGATCACGTCGGCGAGGTCCCGCGCCTCGGCACGCATCTCGGGCACCTCGTAGACGGCGAACCGGTCGCCCGCGGCCTCCACGTAGTCCATGATGTCGTCCATCTTGGACATCAGCTTGTGGATGTCGTGCCGCTCCATGGGGGTGATGAAGGTCTTGTGCAGGGCGGCGATGCAGCGGTGGGTGAGCACGTCGCACTCGTGCTCGATCTCCTTGATGCGCTTGGCCTTCGCGGGGATGTTGGCCCCCGTGGAGACCAACGACAGCATCTCCTTGGCCCCCTCGAGGGTCAGGGCGGCATGCTGCTCGAAGTAATCGAAAAAACTGGTCTCGCGCGGCAAGAGGCGCTTGAACATGGACCCTCCGTCTCGGGAGTCACAAACGACGGCGGGGGGTCTTCTGTCAACTGCTTTTTGGGTGGCGCGCCCGAGCCCAGCGACGCGCCTCAGGGACAGGGAACGTACGGTTCGGTGCACGAGCTGCATCCCGTGGCGCACCAGGCGTCCTTGACCAGGTTGCCGTCCACCGTGCAGAGGTACCAGCACGCGACGCACCGCCCGACCCCCACGCCGCAGTGATTCGGCGACCAGCAGGTGCTCTCGCTCGGCTTGAGATACCCCCCGTCGGCGGACCCGCTGCACGCTCCGTATTCGCACCTCGCGTTGCAGGTGCGCTCGCCGCACCCGTTCGGGCAGGCGCGCGTGCTCCCCGGCTGGCAAACGTCGGAGGCGATCTTGCACACCGGATCGTAGCCGGAGCAGTCGGGCTTGCAGGTCTGGGTACCCCGGCTGCAGCTTCCGCACGGCCGCGTCGTCCCCGCGCGGCACGCGCAGGTGCCGAGGTCCGAGGCCGGCCCCTGCACGTCACGCCCCGGCCCCGGCCCATCACGCCTTGGGCCCTGCGTGTCGCGCACGGGCCCTTGATCGATCGGCGCCACGGCCCCGTCGCCTGCCGCACAGCCGACGGAGACCTGGCTCCACGCCAGCTCCCCGCCCGTCTCGATGCAGGTCCAGCGCACGCCCTCGCACACCTGCTGCTCGCACCTTCGATCGGCGTTGCAACAGACCGTCGTCCGGCTCTCGCACCCCGGGACGCGCTTGCAGGTGGGGTCTACCGAACCCGACTCCCCCGGGCACCCGGCGACGAGGACGGGGATCGTCGCTAGCAGGAGACGCCAACCGCCCATCCGGCGGTCGAGACGAGGGGCAACGAAAGTCACGCGCGACGATCCTACCACGGACTCACGGCACCAGACGATCGGCGAGCGGCTCCTGAAAGAGCGCGCCATCCTCGAGGCGCACCGCCGAGAGAGTCCTCCCCCACGCACACCCGGAGTCGAGGGCGAGAAGGCCTGGCTGCCGTCGCAACCCGGCTGCCGCCCAGTGACCGCACACGACGGTCGCCTCCGCGCTCCTCCGGCCGGGCACCTGGAACCAGGGGTACGTTCCGGCGGGGGCCTCCTCGGGAGGGCCGGTGAAGCCGTCGTCGAGGACGCCCTCACGCGTGCAGCAGCGCAGGCGCGTGAACGCCCGGGTGGCGTGGAGCAGCACCTGTCGCTCGTCAGCCGGGTTCGCGACCTCCTGCCCGCGACGGCTCTCGACGGCGAAGGTCGCCCCCTCGGCGACGGTCAGACGCGCGCTCGCCCGCACGGCGAGGTCGGCCGCCTCCGCGACGCTCCACGCCGGAAGGAGTCCCGCGTGCACCAGCACGAACGGCTCGGCACGGTGGAGCAGCGGTCGCGTGCGGGTCCATTCGAGCAGGGCCTCCGCATCCGGCGCGGAGAGGAGGGCCTCCAGGCTGTCTCGCCGGCGCGCCCGGGCGAGCCCCGCCGCGCGCGCGAGCAGGTGCAGTTCGTGGTTACCGAGGACGGTCACGGCCCGTTCGCCGAGCTCGGCCACGTAGCGCACCACCTCGAGCGAAGCGGCCCCACCGTTCACGAGGTCCCCCACGAACCACACGCGATCTCGCCGCGCCGCGTGCCCCGCCCGCCGCAAGAGCGCCCTGAGCGTCCGATAGCAGCCGTGAACGTCTCCAACCGCGAAGGTGGCCATGGCGTCGATTCCGGCTCCGATTATCCGTCGCAGCGGGGGGGTGCGGCAAACTCGTTGGCCCCCCCGAGTCGCGCTATACTGCGCGCGTGAATCGCCCGAGTCCGCATCGACGGCAACCGACCGTGCTGCTCTTCGACATCGACGGCACGCTCATCCACTCCACCTCGGGCATCGGCGCGGGTCGCCGGGCCTTCGAGCGCGCCGCGGACGACCTCTTTCGCGCGCGCGAACATTGCCGCTTCTCCTTCAACGGGCTGACCGACCGCTCCATCGCCCGCGCCGTCGTCACCGCGGTGCAGGAGTTTCCTCCCGGCTCGGAGGGACCGGTCCCCGCGGCGGAATCGGCGGTCGAGGAGCTCCTCGCCCGCTACCTCCTGCTCCTGGAAGAGGAGCTCGACGGGTTCGCCGACTACGAGCTCCTCCCGGGCGTGGTGGAGCTCCTCGACGCGCTGGACGAGCTCGCCGATCGGACGACCGTCGCGGTGGGGCTCGGCACCGGAAATCTGGAGCGCGGCGCCGAGCTCAAGCTGGCCCGGGTCGGTCTGTCCGGTCGCTTCGCCTTCGGCGGGTACGGCAGCGACCACGAGGAGCGCGCCGAGCTGATTCGCGCCGGCGCTCGTCGAGGCGCCGACCGCCTCGGTTGCGACGCCGGAGACTGCCGGGTGGTGGTGGTCGGGGACACCCCGCGCGACGTGGCGGCCGCGCTCGCGGTCGGGGGCGAATGCGTGGCCGTGGCAACCGGCGGGCACCGCACCGAGGCGCTGCTCGCCGTCGGAGCAGTGGCAGCCTTCGAAGATCTGACGGCGCCCGGCGTGCTCGAGGCGCTGCTTCCCTCGCGCCCCGGCCGCTGACCGGAGCAGATGCACGACGCGCGCCTGGCCCCGCGGCCAGGCAAGGAGACGGAACCGGTGGCAGACATCTTCACCATGGAGAACCTGCTGGCGCTCCTCACGCTCACCACGATGGAGATCGTGCTGGGCATCGACAACGTCGTCTTCATCGCCATCCTCTCGGCACGCCTCGAGCCCTCGAAACGCAACCGAGCCCGCCGGATCGGCCTGGCCCTGGCCATGGTCGTGCGCGTCCTCCTCCTGCTCGGCCTGCAGTGGGTGAGCAAGCTGACCAAGCCGCTCTTTCACCTCGTGGGGCACGACTTCGCCGGACGCCACCTGATCTTCATCGTGGGCGGGCTGTTCCTCATCGCCAAGGCCACCTACGAAATCCACCACAAGATCCAGGACCACGAGGCCACCGCCGAGGGGGTGACGAAGTACGCCTCGATGCGCAGCATCATCATTCAGATCATCTTGCTCGACATCGTCTTCTCCCTGGATTCGGTGATCCCCGCGGTGGGGATGGCGCGCGCGCTGTGGGTCATGATCACGGCGGTCGTGCTCGCGGTGGTCGTGATGCTCCTCTTCGCCGGCAAGATCGGCGACTTCATCGAGCGCCATCCGACCTTCAAGATGCTCGCCCTCTCCTTCCTGCTGCTCATCGGCGTGATGCTCCTCGCCGAGGGCTTCGAGCGCCACATCGAGAAGGGCTACGTTTACTTCGCCATGGCCTTCGCTCTCGGCGTAGAGCTCCTCAACCTGCGCGTCCGAAAGGCGCGCGCGCCGGGACCCGAGCAGGGGTGACATGCACGCGTCGGTCATCTCCCTGGCCGCGTGCTGGGCGCTGGTGGGGACGGGCTCGGGCTGCCTGACCGGCGCGACCCGCCAGAGCTACGACGCGCTCCTCCGCGAGAGCGCCGCGCCAGCGAGCCGCCGCGGGCCCGCCTCCCCGCCAGGCGACCTGGAGGCCGAGCTCGCCCGTGCGCCGCGTCTGACGACCATCCTGCGCCTCATCGGCGAGCGGCACCCGGAGCTCGCCGAAGCGCGAGGCCGCCTCGGGGGCCTCCTCGAGCGGGTTCCGGCGGCCAGCCGCCTTCCGGACCTGGAGCTCCGGTACGAGCAGCGCGGGGTGCCGGTCGTGCGCCCGCACCGGCTCGACCGGGCCGACGGGATCGCCTTCGGCCTGCGGCAATCCTTTCCCGCCCTCGGCCTCCGCGACGCGAGCTCCCGCGTCGCGCTGGAGGAGGCCCGCGCCGCCGCCGAGCTCCTGCGCGCCAAGGAGCGTGACCTCCTCGCGCGAGCCCGACGGGCCTTCATCCAGCTCTACCAGGCGGAGCGCGAGCTGGAGCTGCAGCAGGAGCACGTGGCGCTGGTCGGGCGCCTCGTGGAGCTCTCGCGCGCCACCTACCAGAGCGGCCAGGGGAGCCAGCACGACGTGCTGCGCCTGGTCCTCGAACAGACGCGGCAGCGTGCGCGCCTGCTCGGCCTGGACGAGGAGCGGCGCCTGGCCCGCCTGCAACTGAACACGCTCATGGCCCGGCGCCCCGACGCCCCCCTCGGGGTCCCTCCGCCCCCCGCCCTCGCCCCGCAGAGCCTCTCCGCCGCGGCGCTCGAGGCCCTGCTCCACCAGCATCGCGCGGAGCTCCGCGCGGCCGATCACGCCGTCCTCCGGAGCACCGCCGCCGTCGAGGCCTCGCGCAGCGTCGCCCGCTGGCCGACGCTGATGATCGGCGCGGACTACATGGTCATGCCGGCCGCGATGGACTCCATCCATACCTACGGGCTGATGCTCGGGGCGAACCTGCCGTGGCTCAATCCGCTCTACGCCGACCGGCAGCGCGAGGCCGAGGCGCTGCTCGCCGCGGACCGCCGCGCGAAGGAGAACCTCGCCAACCTCCTGCGCCAGGAGCTGCGCGAAGCGCTCGTCCGCGTCCAGACCCTCGGCCGGACGCGCCACCTCATCCACACCGAGCTCCTCCCGCAGGCCCGCCAGAGCTTCGACGCAGCGCGCGCGGCCTACGCCGCGGGACAGGGCGAGGCGTCGGCTCTCGTGGATGCCCTGCGCACCCTCCTCGAGGTCCGCCTCGAGGAGCACCGCACCCTGGCGCAGCTCGCCGCGGCCGAGGTCGAACTGGAACGCGCGGTCGGCCGCCCCGTGGCGCCCGCGCCCACCTCCGGGGGGGATCGATGACGGAACCCGAAGGCCGAGAGACCCACGGACCCGGCGAGCCCCTCCCCGAGGGGAAGGAGCCCCCGCCCCCGGGGACGCGCGCCATGGCCGTCGTGCGCTGGAGCCTCGTCGCCGGCATGGCGCTCCTGGCCGTCCTGGCGCTGCGCACGACCTGCCGCGAGAGCGCGACGCCACCTGCGACCAAGGCCACGCGCTACCACTGCCCGATGCACCCGACCATCGTGCGGGACCGTCCCGGGGAGTGCCCCATCTGCGGCATGGGCCTCGTCCCCGTGCCGGAGAAGCCCGACGCCCGGGCCGGACAGAAGACGGTCCTCGCCACCGGGCCGGTCTACGCCTGCCCGATGCACCCCGACCAGACCTCCTCGGACAGCAAAGCCGAGTGCCCGATCTGCGGCATGCGCCTCGAGCCCCGGCCCACCGCTGGCCCCGACCACGGCGGGCACGGGGTCCCCGGGCTCGCCCCGCTCCAGCTCTCCCCCGATCGGGTGCAGCTCATCGGCATGCGCACGGCCAAGGTCACCCGCGAGCGGCTCGTCCCGAACCTCCGCACCGTCGGTTTCGTCTCGGCTACCGAGACCGGCGTGGCGCACGTGCACACCCGCTTCTCCGGCTGGATCGAGCACCTCTACGTCTCGCAGACCGGGGCCCGGGTGAAGAAGGGCGACCCGCTGGCCACGATCTACAGCCCCCAGCTCCTCACCGCGCAGCAGGAGTACCTGAACGCGCTCAAGTGGTCCTCCGGTGCCACGCGCGACGGAGGCAGCTCCCGGCTGGGCGAGAACTTCCTCGAGGACGCCCGGCGGCGCCTCGAACTCCTCGGCATCTCCGCCAAGGAGATCGACGAGCTCAAGCGCACCGGCGAGCGCATCCGCGCGGTGAAGCTCCGCGCCCCCATCAGCGGCTACGTGGCGCGCAAGACCGCCCTGCACGGCCTCTTCGTCCAGCCGGGCACCGAGCTCTTCGAGCTGGCCGACCTCTCCACGCTCTGGGTCCTCGCCGAGATCTACGAGTACGAGATCCCCCGCGTCACCGTCGGACAGACGGCCCGGCTCGCCCTGCGCGGCCAGGCCGAGGATTTCACCGGACGCGTGACCTTCATCCACCCCACGCTCAACCCGGAGACGCGGACGCTGCGCGTGCGCCTCGAGTTCAAGAACCCCAAGCTCCGCCTGCGCCCGGGCATGTACGGCGACGTGAACATCGACCTGGAGCCTGCCGAAGGGCTCGTCCTCCCCCTCGAGGCCGTGGTGGACACGGGGGCCGTGCAGTACGTCTTCGTCGCGCTCTCCGAAGGGCGCTTCGAACCCCGCCGCGTGCGCCTCGGGGCCCGCTCGGGTGGCAAGGTGCAGGCCCTCTCCGGGGTCGGCGAAGGCGAGATCGTCGTCACCACGGCCAACTTCCTCATCGACTCGGAGAGCCGCCTGCGCGCCGCCATCGAGGGGCTCTCGGGCGGCAGAGACGGCGCGGCACCCCGAGCTCCCTCCGACGCCGGTCTCCACCGTCACCCCTGAAAGGCCTCGTCGATGGTCGAGCGGATCATCGAAGTCTGCGCGCGCAACCGGGGGCTGGTCCTCCTCGGCGTGGCGTTCGCCACCGTCCTCGCCGTCTGGTCGATCCGACGCGTGGAGCTCGACGCCATCCCCGACCTCTCGGACCCCCAGGTGATCGTCTTCACCGAGTGGATGGGGCGCAGCCCCACTCTCCTCGAGGACCAGGTCACCTACCCGCTCGTCTCCGCGCTGCGGGCCGCGCCGCGCGTGACCGACGTCCGCGGCTACTCGATGTTCGGCATGTCCTTCATCTACGTCATCTTCGAGGAGGGCACCGACCTCTACTGGGCGCGCACCCGCGTCAGCGAGCTCCTCGGCACCGCGCGGAGCCGCCTCCCCGAGGGGGTCAGCCCCGTGCTCGGTCCCGACGCCACGAGCGTGGGGTGGGTCTTTCAGTACGCGCTCGTGGACCGCAGCGGTCGCCACGGCCTCGACGAGCTGCGCGCCTTTCAGGACTTCACCCTGCGCTACGCCCTCGGGAGCGTCCCCGGCGTGGCCGAGGTGGCCTCGGTCGGTGGCTACCAGAAGCAGTACCAGGTCACGGTGGACCCGAACCGCCTGCAGGCCTTCGGCGTGACGCTGCAGGAGGTCATCGCCGCCATCCGCGACTCGAACAACGACGCCGGGGCGCGGATCATCGAGCTCTCGGGCCGCGAGTATTACGTCCGCGGGCGCGGCTACCTGACCGACCTCGGCAGCCTCGAGAAGGTGGCCGTGCGCGCCTCCGGGCCGAATGGAACGCCCGTTCTAGTACGCGACGTCGGATCGGTCCGCTTCGGCCCCGACATCCGCCGGGGCCTCCTCGAGTGGAACGGGGACGGCGAGGCGGTGGGGGCCGTGGTGGTCATGCGCCAGGGCGAGAACGCCCTCGCCGTGATCGAGCGCGTGAAGAAGAAGCTCGCCGAGCTCCGCCCGAGCCTGCCCCCCGGCGTGGAGGTGGAGATCGCCTACGACCGGTCGGGCCTGATCGAGCGCTCGATCCGCACGCTGGCCCACGCCCTGCTCGAGGAGGCGGTGGTGGTGAGCCTGGTGATCATCCTCTTCCTCCTCCACCTGCGCAGCGCGCTCCTGCCCATCCTCTCGCTGCCGCTCAGCGTGGCGCTCTCCTTCATCCCCATGTACCTCCTCGGCATCCCTTCCACGATCATGAGCCTCGGCGGGATCGCCATCGCCATCGGAGCCACCGTCGACGCCGAGATCGTGATGATCGAGGCCGCCCACAAGAAGCTCGAGACCGCCCCCCCCGGTGCCGACCGCCAGGCGCTCCTGCGGCACGCCGCGGCGGAGGTGACGCCGGCCATCTTCTTCTCGCTCCTCATCATCGCCGTCTCCTTTCTCCCCGTCTTCACCCTCACCGGACAGGCGGGGCGGCTCTTCCGGCCGCTGGCCTTCACCAAGACCTTCGTCATGCTCTCGGCGGCGCTGCTCTCGATCACCTTCGCGCCGGCGCTCCGCGACCTGCTCATCCGGGGGCGCATCCTCTCCGAGGCCCGCCACCCGCTCTCCCGTTTCATCGTGCGGCTCTACAAGCCGTTCGTCTTCGTGGCCCTGCGAAACCCGAAGTCCACCGTCGCGCTCGGGCTGCTCGCGGTCCTCTCCGCCGTCCCCCTCGCCGGCCGCCTCGGCCACGAGTTCATGCCCCCGCTCAACGAGGGGGACCTGCTCTACATGCCCACCACCTTCCCGAACATCTCGATCGAGGAGGCCAAGCGCCAGCTCCAGTATCAGGACCGCCTCCTGCGCTCCTTTCCCGAGGTAGCCTCGGTCTTCGGCAAGGTGGGGCGCATCGAATCGCCCACCGACCCCGCGCCCCTCACCATGGTCGAGACCACCGTCCGGCTGCGCCCGGCCGCGGAGTGGCGCAAGGTCCCCATCCACCGCTTCTACACCGCCTGGGCCCCGCGCTGGCTCAAGGGCCTCCTGCGTCCCTTCTGGCCCGAGGAGAAGCCCCTCTCCTTCGAGGCGCTCACGGCCGAGATGAACGACAAGATGCAGTTCCCGGGCTGGACCAACGCCTTCACCATGCCCATCAAGACCCGCATCGACATGCTCTCCACGGGGGTTCGCACCCCGATCGGGGTGAAGGTCTTCGGCAGCGACCTGGCGGAGATCGAGCGCGTGGGGACGAGCCTCGAACGGGTGCTCGCCCCCCTCGCCGGCACGCGCAGCGTCTACTACGAGCGGAACGAGGGGGGCCTCTACCTGGACATCATCCCGGACCGGGACGCGCTCGGACGCTACGGGCTACGAAGCGGGGACGTGCAGCGCACGATCGAGGCTGCCGTGGGCGGCCTTCCGATCACCGTGACCATCGAGGGCCGCAAGCGCTTCAGCGTGAACGTCCGCTACCCGCACGACCTGCGCAACGACCTGGACCGGCTCAAGCGCGTGCTCGTGCCGCTTCCCCCGCGCGCCGCGGGGAGCGCCTCGGCGGGCATGGGCTCCGGCTCCTCTGCGATGGACGCCTCCGCGGGTGGAGAGCCGATGTCCGAGCCACCGCAGGGGTCGACCGGCGGTGGCGCGCCTGCCTCCCCTTCGGCGGGGGAGCCGGCCTCGCTCGGCGGCTCCCGTCAGGCCTTCGTCCCGCTCGGGCAGCTCGCCGAGCTCAAGGTGGTGGGGGGCCCGCCCATGATCCGCGACGAGGACGGCCTGCTCGTGGGCTACGTCTACGTGGACGTGGACCAGACCCAGCGGGACATCGGCGGCTACGTCACCGAGGCCAAGGCCGCCGTGGCGCGCGCCCAGCAGGCGGGGACCCTCGCCTTTCCGCCCGGCACCTTCCTCAAGTGGACGGGGCAGTACGAGCTCCTCGAGCAGATGGTGGCCAGGATGAAGCTCGTCGTTCCGCTGACCCTCTTCCTCGTGGTGCTTCTGCTCTTGCTCCACTTCCGCAACCTGGTCGAGACGCTGATCGTCTTGCTCTCCATCCCCTTCGCGCTCGTCGGCAGCGTCTGGCTGCTCTGGCTGCTCGACTACCGGATCTCGACGGCGGTCTGGGTGGGGGTCATCGCGCTCGTGGGCCTCGCCGCGCAGACCGGCATCGTGATGATCGTCTACATCGACCAGGCCTTCGAGCGGCGCCGGCGGGCGGGGAAGATCCGCGACCTGGACGACATCATCTGGGCGCACCTGGAAGGGACGGTGCAGCGGGTGCGTCCCAAGCTGATGACCGTGAGCACCATGCTGGTGGGTCTCATCCCGCTCCTTTGGGCCCAGGGCTCGGGGGCCGACGTGATGAAGCGCATCGCCGCGCCGATGGTCGGAGGCCTGCTCACCTCGGCCTTCCTGACGCTCGAGATCATCCCGGTGGTCTACACCTACTGGCGGCTGGAGCAGCTCCTCTGGGAGCGCCTCGCACCGCTCGACCCGCAGAGGCTCCGGCGGCTGAAGCTCGCCTCCCTCGGCCAGGGGGCGGGGTGGTTCATTGGAGCCGCTGTTCTAGTAGCCCCCATCTATTATCCGCCGGCCGGGGCGCTCTCGACGCCGCTCCTCGCGCTCGGGGGCCTGCTGGTCCTCGCGAGCGGGGTCGCGTACCTCACGCTCCGGCCCGCGGCGCGTCGGCAGGTGTGGCCCGCGCCCGCGCACTAGCCCGGCGGCGCTCGCTCGCGCCGAGCGTCATGGCCAGCGCCAGCGAAACCACCGCCGCCCCGACCCAGACCCAGCGGACGTGCCCGAAGTCGTAGACCGTCTTTCCGTCCACCACGTGGCGCGTGGACTCGATCATGGCACCGCTGATCCAGTCCTGCGCCGCGGCGCCGGCGTAGCTCAGGCCACCCACGATGCCGAGCGCCGCCCCCGCCGCGCGCTTGGAGGAGATATCCATCGCGGCCAGGCCCCCGAGGAAGACGAGCTGCCCGCCGGTGGCAAAGCCCGCCACGGCCATCGCCCCCTTCACGAGCCACGGACTTCCGGGGGGAGAGAAGAAGAGGACCGCCAGCGCCACGACGAGCATCACGCCGTAGATCGTGGTCACCGGACCGCGCCGCGCCTGGAAGAGCCGGTCGGAGATGATCCCCGAGAGCGCGGAGCCGAAGATCCCGACGATGGGAAAGAGCGAGACCACGAAGGCCGCGTCCACGAGCGAGTAGCCCTTGTCGACCTGGAGGTAGAGCACGCCCCAGTTGTTCAGGGCGTAGCGCGCCACGTACATCGAGGCCGAGGCGAGACCGAGGATCCAGACCATCGGGTTGCGGAGCGCCTCGAGCTGCAGCTCGCCGATGCTCGCCCCCTCGTGGGCCCGCGCGGCCGCAGGGTCCTGCACGGGGGGGAGTCCGAGCGCGACGGGGCGGTCGGCGAGGGTCCGATAGAGGACGAGCGCCACCGCGAGGCAGACGAGCCCCGGCCCGATGAAGCCCCAGCGCCACCCGGCCCTGTGCACGAGCACCGCCGTCCCGACGAAGGTCGCCCCCTCACCGAGGCTGTGGGCGATGCTCCAGACCCCGTAGCGCGTGCCGAGCTCCCGCGGATCGAACCAGCTCGCCAGCGTCACACCGCTCGTGGTGGCTCCCACCGACTGGAACCAGCCGTTGAAGGACCAGAGCACGAGAAACGCCAGAAAGCTCCCCGAGAGGCCGAAGAGCACGTTGGCTCCCGCGGAGAGGAGCAGGCCCGTGGCCATGAAGCGGGCCAGGTGCACCCAGTCGGCGATGAAGCCGTTGAGGGTCTTGCCGATGGCGTAGGTGAAGAGCATGCCGAAGCCGACCTGCCCCATCTGCTCGACCGTCAGCACGCCGGCGTCCAGGAGCGGCTTCTTGGCCACCGAGAGGCTCAGGCGAACGGTGTAGAAGAAGCCGTACCCGATCGTCGCCGAGAGAAAGATGCTCCAGCGCCACCGGCGGTAGCGGCGCGTGAGCGCTTCCCAGCTCCTGGGTGACCGGCTGCGGGTCGCCGGTACGAAAGAAGCGAAGCAGGGGACGGAGCATCTACGGGCCAGCCCTCGACCGGAGGTCGGATGACAGTCGACGGCTCCTCACGGTCTGTCAATCGCCAAACGGGTCGGAGCGGCGCTGCAGGGCGATCGCGTTTTCCGGATGGAAGAGACTGGGGAGGGCCTTGGGCGCTCGTGACGCGGGCCCTGGCGGACGCCGCCCGGGCCTCGCGTCACCTCGCGCCCGCCGGGGCCCCGGTGATGCCGGCGTAGGCGTGGAGGATGGACCGCGCGGGAGGGCTCGAGGGAACCGAAGGGTGCTAAGAGCGGTGTGCGGCGAGGACCAACATGCCTCGCGCCTGCTCGCCGAGGCCAAGCACATAGCGATCGATGGCAAGACGAGCCGCGGCCTTCACGGAGGTGGACGACCCACGAGGGCACGGTCCTCGACGTGGCCGTTGGCGAGGACCGGGCCCGGCATCGCGCCAAGAACGCCGCGGCCAACGTGCCCATCCTGCGCCACTTCGCCCTCAACCTCGTGAAGACCGACCAGCGCCGCAAGGTCGGCGTCGCCAACTCCAGAAAGCGCGCCGGATTCGACCGTTCCTACCTCCTGCACCTCCTGATGGGCGCTCAGGCCTAGCTCCTCTCCTCGGCCCACCCGAGCACCCCGACAACGGCAGCGGCGCGGCGGGGCAAGGCCCCCGAGCGCAGCGTCCGTAGGCAGCAGCGCCCGCCAGGGCGCTGTCGCCGGAGGTCCGCAGCCCCGCACGTCGCGCCTCTCGCATGTCCCCCTGCCTCCTCTCCCCACGGCCTCCTCGGCACCCTCCATCCCACCCCTCCACGGCGCGCGACGACTGCGGGGCGGTGCGCGAGGGGGCGCTTGCCCGACGCGCCGCCCACTCTATACCCCCATGTCCGAGAACTCGGGAGCCCTGAGCAGGGCTGTCGGCGCTCTAGCCCAGGGCCGCGCGGCCATGGTAGATGTGGCACCGACGAGGTGCAGACATGGCGAAGGGGTTGTTCGTCCGCAAACAGATCGGGGATCTACTCGCCGAGCCCGGCGAAGGGCACGGGCTCAAACGGGTGCTCGGGCCCCTCAACCTGACGAGTCTCGGCATCGGCGCCATCATCGGCGCGGGCATCTTCGTCCTCACGGGGCAGGCCGCGGCGGGCTACGCCGGACCGGCCATCGTGCTCTCGTTCGTCATCTCGGGGCTCGGCTGCGCCTTCAACGGCCTCTGCTACGCCGAGATGGCCTCGATGATCCCCCTCGCGGGAAGCGCGTACACCTACGCCTACGCGACGCTCGGCGAGTTTCTGGCCTGGATCATCGGCTGGGACCTCATCCTCGAGTACCTCTTCGGGGCCTCGACCGTCGCCGTCGGCTGGTCGGCCTACGTGGTGAGCTTCCTCAAGGACTTCGGCCTGGCTTTGCCGGCCCAGCTCACCAGCGCCCCCTTCTCCTACGATGCGGTGCACGGCTGGTCGAGCACGGGCGCGCTCGTGAACCTGCCGGCCATCTTCATCGTGGCCCTCGCCACCGCGATCCTGGTCATCGGCATGCGCGAATCGGCCCGCTTCAATAACCTGATCGTGCTGACCAAGATCGTCGTCCTGCTGCTCTTCATCGGCTTCGGCGTCTCCTACATCCACACGGAGAACTGGACCCCCTTCATCCCGCCCAACGACGGCACGTTCGGCCACTTCGGCTGGAGCGGGGTGATGCGCGGCGCGGGGGTGATCTTCTTCGCCTACATCGGCTTCGACGCGGTCTCCACCGCGGCGCAGGAGGCCAAGAACCCGCAGCGGACCCTGCCCATCGGCATCCTGGCCTCTCTGGCCGTCTCCACCGTGCTCTACATCATCGTCGGCCTGGTGATGACCGGCATGGTCCCCTACAACCAGCTCGGCGTGCCCGACCCCATCGCCGTCGCCGTGAACGCCGCCGGCCCGGCCCTCTTCTGGCTCCGCCCGGTGATCAAGGTGGGCGCCATCGCCGGGCTGAGCTCGGTCGTGCTCGTGCTCCTCATGGGTCAGCCGCGCATCTTCTACGCCATGGCGCGCGACGGGCTGCTGCCGGCGGGCTTCGGCAAGATCCACCCCCGCTTCCACACGCCGCACGTCACGACCCTCCTCACGGGCTGCGTGGCGGCCATCATCGCCGGCCTCTTCCCGATCGGGATCCTCGGGGAGCTCGTCTCCATCGGCACCCTGCTGGCCTTCGTGATCGTCAGCGTGGGCGTGGTGGCGCTGCGCTACTCCCGCCCCGACCTGGAGCGCCCGTTCAAAACGCCGCTCTCCCCCTTCGTGCCGATCCTGGGGGCGCTGATCAGCGTGGCGCAGATGGCCGCGCTCCCCCGGGACACCTGGCTACGCCTCGGCGTCTGGCTGGCCATCGGGCTGGCGATCTACTTCGGTTACGGTCGGCACCACAGCCTGGTGCAGAAGGCGGGCCGCGCCTAGCGCCTCAGGCCGCGCCTAGCGCCTCAGGCCGCGCCGCTCTCCACCCGCGCCAGCAGGTCGGGGCGCGCCTCGTGAATGCGCAGGAAGTCGTTCGTGCTGCCGCAGCGGAGCCGCACCCAGTCGAGCTCCAGGCCGCGCACCGCGGGAAACCCGGGCCGGCAACGCTCGAGCCCGAGGAGCACGGCGTCGGTGCAGATCCAGTGCGACTGGTCGACCCGGGGCGCGGCGAGCGGAACCGCGATCCCCGTCAGCCGACGGGCGAGGAGCCGGGGCACCAGGCCGTAGGTGCGCCGGCGGTCATACGGCCGCCCGAGGAGGCTCCGGGTCCAGGCGAGGAAGGCCCGCCGTTCGTCGGGGTGCTGCCACCCCGGACGGAGCACGAGGGGCGCGAGCGAGGCCCGCAGCAGTCGCTCCACCGGAAGGCACCGCACGCGTGGCTTGTCGATGTTCACCGTCTCGCCCCCTTCGACGACGATGGCGACGTGGTCGTAGGCGTTGCCGGCCAAGCGGCGCCCGAGCGCAAAGATGCGCCCCGGGCTGCGCACCAGGATCAGATCGCCGGGCTCCGCGACCGTCGTCATGGGCGCGCCTCCCTACTGGGTCCGCCGGAACTCTCCGGGCGTGGTTCCGGTCCATCGCTTGAAGGCCCGGTGGAAGGCGCTCGGCTCCGAGAAACCGAGGAGAAAGGCCGCCTCTCCGATGGCCATCTGCCGCTCGCCCAGGTACTGCGTGGCGAGCTCGCAGCGCATCGTGTCCACCAGGTCCTGGTGCGAGGCCCCCTCGTCCTTGAGGCGTCGCTGCAAGGTCCGGGGGCTCATCTGCAGCCGGCGCGCCACGGCCTCGACCGACGGATCGCCCCCGCGAAGCGCCTCCGCCACGAGCCGCCGCACGCGGTCGGTGAAGGCTTCCACCTTCGGCAGCCGGTCGAGCAGGTCCTGCGCGTAGCGGTCCAGGATCGCCCCCAGTTGATGATCGGCCCGGCGCGCGGGTCGCTCGAGGAGCGCCGCCTCCATCAGCAGCGCGTTCGTGCTGCGCTCGAAGGCGATCGGCGCCTTGAAGAGCCGTCGGTGCTCGCGCGTGTCGTGCGGCGCCTCGTGCTGGAACCAGACCTCCGTCGGGACCCACTCCTCCTCGAGGATCTGACGCCCCGCCACGAGCCAGATCGCGACGGCCCACTCGGCCGCCTGGCGCGGCGAGGCGCGCGGATCCTTCGGTACGTCGTAGCTCAGTCGGGCGATCCGGCCGGTCACCTCCAGCCGCACCTCGGCCAGGTCGTGCACAAGCCGCGAGTAGCGCGCCAGGCGGGCAAATGCCTCACCGAGAGTGGGGGCGTTGCGTGCGGCGTAGTCGAGCACGGCGAAGGCCCCCGGCTGCAGGCGCTCTGCCACGTGCAGCCCGATCGCGTCGTCGCGGGTGCGGACGGCCAGCTCCTGCCACAGACGAAAGGTAGCCTCGCGCGGCACGCGCCCGTCGGAATCGGCGAGCGCCTCGGGCGCAAGGCCCACCGCGGCCAGAAGCTCCGCCAGCCCCAGGCCCGCCGCCTGCGCGCCACCGAGGAGCATTCGGACGTAGGGGACCGAAACCGTGCTGTGGTCAGAAAGCATACCTGTAGGTTGCCCTCCTGGTTCGTTGATTCTAGTGGCGGTATCGAGGACTTCAACGGGGACAGATGTGAGCACCTTCTCCCACCTGCCTGACGCAACCTGTCAACGCTTCTGACGGAACGCGTCACTGCGCCACGCGGCTCCGCGGCTACTCTGAGCGGCGCTGGCGTCAACGCGGACCATCTGACGGAAGGCACAGAGGATTTCATGACAGTTGCAGACACGATGGCGTGGAAGGTCACTCGAGCCCCGGACGGAGAATCGCTCGCCGGTGGAGCCTCGGCCGAGGAGCTCGCGCTGCTCGACCGGGTGCTGGCGGGGGACCGGGAAGGCTGGACTCTCTTCTGCGAGCGCTACGAACGCCTCATCAGCGGCTGCGTCGCGCGCGTGCTGCGCCGGTTCGGCGCCGCGGCCACGGCAGACGACCGGGCCGACCTGGTGGCCGAGGTCTGGGTGCAGCTCCTCGGCGAGGACCGGCGGAAGCTGCGGGCCTTCGACCCCGCACGCGGCTACCGGCTATCGAGCTGGCTCATGCTCCTCACGATCAACTGCACGATCGATCGCCTGCGAGCGCGCTCGAGTCACAAGAGCCGCCTCGAGGCCCTCGCGGCCGAGGCGCCGCTCGCCGTCACCGACGAGAGCCCCGACGCCCAGCTCGAGGCCGAGCAGGCGGCCGAGCTGGCGCGACGGGCGCTCGCCCACCTGCCCGTGGAGGACCAGCGGTTCCTCTGGCTCTGTTTCTGCGACGAGCGCCCCACGGCCGACGTGGCCCGCGAGCTCGGAATCGCGGTGAACACGGTGCACAGCCGGAAGTTCAAGCTGCGGAAGAAGCTCGAACAGCTCGTGGCACGCCTCGAACGGCAGGCGCTCGGCCGCCCCTCAGGGGCAGGGAAAGAGGGCCTCGACGGCCCCGTGGACCGCGGACACCGCGCGCGCCTCGACGCGCGGACGCGAGAGCTCCGCGCGCAGCGCCTCGGCCTGCGCGGCGTCGCGTAGCCTCGCCTCTCGCTCCAGGATGCGCCCGACGAGCTGCGCGCTGTTCCACAGCGCGGCCCGCGCGGCCTCGCACCCCGCGTCCGCGGCGGCCTGGACCCGCGCCTTCACCAGCAGCGCGAGCCCCCGGAGGAGCGCACGGTCGAGCTGGCCCACCGCCTTGCCGCGCAGGTCGAGCTGCTCCGCCTTGTCCGCCGGGTCGAGGTCGCGCCAGCAGCGCACGGCAAGGAGACCGTCCCAGACGCGGTCGTGCGCCTGCGCACTGAGGTCGCGCACGTAGCGGGCGAGTCCGAGCCCTCCGCTCCGCGGCGCGCCGCCGTGGTAGTAGGCCTGGCTGGAGTCGCAGTCCTTGCGATTGCTCGCGCAGGTGAGCGCCTCCTTGTGCACGGAGAGGTAGAGGAACCAGAGGAGACCCGCCTCGACGCGGGCCGCGCTGGTCAAGGGCTCCGTGCCCTGCGCCCCCGCCGCAAAGGCCTGCGTGAGGAGCGGCAGGATCTGCGCGGGCCCCGCACAGCGGTCGCGGCTCGCGGAGAGCTCGTCCGCGGTCATGTCGGCGCACGCCTTGGCCGCCGGCGCGACGTGCTCGTCCTCGCGCCGCGCCACCCGCGAGAGGAGGCCCTCGGGCTGCGAGTAGGCCACCCGCGCGTCCACGAAGGCCTGCCGCGAAGGAGCGTCCCCCCCGAGCAGTCGGCTCCGGATCTCCTCGAAGGCCGCGACCCGCGCCGCGCTGCTGATGCTCGGATCGAAGGGGTGGTAGGCGCCGTCGTCCGAGACGCACGGCGGCCAGCCATCCGCCGCGTCCCCCGGCGTGTAGTCACCCGCCCGCTTCGCGCATCCGCCCGGCTGCCCCGTCACCGTCGGGAGCGCCCAGCTCGCGCGGCAGCTCGAGACCGCATCGGCCAGCGTGCCGCTCTCGCGCCCGTTCACCCTCGCGTCGCGGGGGCCCGCGTCGCCCGTCGGGACGGGGTCCGAGGCCGAACACGCGCCGAGGCAAAGGGCGAGCACCGCGATACGGACGTGCCGGGCCGACCCGCACCTTCGTGTTCTCACAAGCGTCCCTCCAGGTTCACGGTCACGCTGCGTCCCGGCCCGTTCACGCTCGAGCCGTGATAGCGGTACACCGCATCGCCCAGGTTTTCCAGGAGCAGGCTGACGAGCAGGTGTCGCCGGAAGCGGTAGCCCGCGCGCAGCTCCAGCACGGCGAAGCCCGGGGTGCCGCCAGCGGGGATCCGCACGTCCTGCTGATCCCCGAGGGAGAGCCGGCTCTGCGCGAGCGCCCAGCGCAGGCCAGCCCCGCCGAAGAGGCCCACGCGGTGACGGTAGCGGAGTTCCGCGGTGCCGTTCAGCGGCGGCACGCGAGAGAGCGGCACCGAACCGGAGGCGGCGCCGAGGGGACTCGGGCCCTCGCCCACGGCGTAGGCCAGCGTGGTCCGCACGGCGAAGCCGAAGGGGAGCGTGACGCGCAGCACGGCCTCGGCGCCGGCGAGGTGCGACCAGCCGTCCAGGTTCACGAGCTGGAAACGCGACCAGGACGCCGCGCACTGCGGCAAGGAGGGCGGGCACGACGCCGCGCTGCGGGGGGCGCGTTCGATCGTATCGGCGAGGCCGGTCCAGTAGCCCCAGAGCTCGGCCGACACGAAGCGCGACGCGAGCCGCAGCCCCGCCTCGACCGTCAACGCGTGCTCGGGGTCGAGCGCCGGGTTCTCGAGCTGAAAGCCCGGGCCGGTCTGCTGCCGCGAGGTCAGGTCGTCCAGGTTCGGCGCCCGGAACGATCGATCCACGTGCACGAAGAGCGCGAGCGCGTAAAGCGCCTGCCACTCGAGCCCGAGGTGGCCGACCGCGGAGCCGAACTTCCGGTTCACGGCGCGACTCCCCGACTCGCGGTCCGCCGACGCCCGCGCCGCGACGCCCGACGCGCGGCCGCCGACGCGCAGCCAGAGGCGTTCGGCCACGCCGAGCTCACCCTGCGCGAAACCTCCCCCCCAGAGGTAGCGCGCGCCGTCCAGGTACTGCCCACGCGTGGAGGGGATGACCCGGTCGTCCAGATCGGAGAAGAGCGTCCACGCCGTCGAGGCGACCCAGTCGTGGTAGAGGTCCGCGCCGTAGCGCACCCGCGCGCGGAGTCGAGGCCCGACCGCGAACCAGCGCGATTCGAGCTGCGCCGCGAGCCCGAGCGTGTGCACGTCGTCGCGGCCGCCGTTCACGGTGAAGGCGTACGGGCGCTCGTGGGCCCGTCGTTCGTGCTGGAGCTGATACGAGAGCACCGCGCGGCTTCGCGGGGCGAGCCGGCCGAAGGGCCCTTCGTACGCCAGGTAGCCGAGCGTCCGATACTGCTCCTCGTAGCGCAGACACTCCGAGCGGGGCGCGTAGGCCGGCGGACATTGATCGGTGCGAGGCGCGTCGAATTGCCGGTAGTCGTAGAGCGCCGCCACGAGCCGGGAGGTCGGGCCGAGCCGCACGGCGAGTCGCCCGTCGGAGGCGAGCTCCCGAAAGCCCGTGCCGAGCTGCGTGCGGCCATCCTCCGCCAGGCGCGGCACGAGCGACGGCTCCCCCGTCGAGCGACTCCGCAGCAGGCCGCCCCCCTCGAGCGCCCCCACGCGCCGGTACCCCGTGCCGCCCACGAAGGCGGCGCGGTCGCCGAGCTGGAGGTCGAGCTGCACGCGCCCCCCGAGCTCGCCGTCGGCCGAGCCATAACGAAGCATCGCCGCCGGCCGCACCCGCCGCCACCCGCGATCCTCCGCACGAAGCGTCGGCTCGATGGGGTTGGCCTGCAGCACGCCGCCAATCGCGTCGCTACCGTAGAGCGTGGAGGCCCCTCCGCGCAGGACCTCGAGGCTCTGGACCGTACGCGCGTCCACCGTGAAGAAGTACTGGTTCGGCCCCTGCCGGAAGGTGCTGGTGTTCAGCCGCACGCCGTCGAAGAGCAGCACCGTCTGCTGGCCCGTGCGCCCCCGCACGTAGGCCGAGGCCTGCCCGTGCCCGGTCTGCTGGACGAACACGCCCGGCTCGTAGCGCAGCGCATCGGGGGTGGACCTGGGGAGGCGCTCCTCCAGCTCCTCACGACCGACGCGGCTCGTGGCGCGCCCCTGCGGCAGGCGTGGCGGCCCCTTGGGCCCGTGCACCACCGTCTCGAAGGAGGGGCTCGGCCCGGGCTCAGCCTGCGCGAGAGCGGAGCGCGCCGGTCCGGCGCAGACGAGGGCGGCGGCGGCGAGCATCGGCGCGAAGAGGCGACGGCCCACGACTCAATCGCTGCTCGTCCCCGGCAGCGCGGCGGGCCGCCCGAAGTGGTAGCCCTGCAAGAGGTGGCATCCCAGATCCGACAGGGTCACCGCCTCCTCCTCGCTCTCCACCCCCTCGGCGATGACGCGGATCCCCTCGCCATTGGCGAAGTCCACGATGCGGTTGATGAGGCGCGAGCGGCGTCCGGCCTTGTCCACGTCGCGCACCATCGAGCGATCGATCTTGATGAAGTCCGGTCCGAGGAGGGCCACCGAGTTGAGGCTGGCGTAACCAGCTCCCAGATCGTCCACGGCGAAGCGGTAGCCGAGGGCCCGCAGGCTGTCGACCGTGTCCAGGAAGCAGCCGAAGTCCGGGATGGCGGCGCGCTCGGTCAGCTCGAAGACCACCCGCGAGGCGTACGCGCGGAGGTGCCGCTCCCCCTCCATCAGGTGCGGGTCGCGGATCTCGGCCGGGTGCAGGTTCACGAAGACGAGGCACGAGTCGGGCACCGCGGCGAGCCCGTCGGCGATCAGCTCGCGCACGGTGCGCCCGAGCTTCCAGAGGCGACCGACGCGCAGGGCCGCGTCGAAGAGCACCTCGGGGCTGGCGAGCGAGACGCTCGCGGCGCGACAGAGCGCCTCGTAGGCGAAGAGCTTGCGCGAGCCCACCTCCACGATCGGCTGATAGAGCAGCTTCAGCGCCCGATCCGTGATCAGGCGATCGATCTCGTCGGCCTGGTCCGGCGCCACCGCGCGCAGGATGTCCGACGGCGTACGCAGGTTCTGGCGGGCGAGCTCGCGGCGCACGAGGCCGTCCTCGACGGCGGCGGGGAGGTGCGTCGCCCCGTCCGCACGCAGGAGGAAGAAGTCCACGCGCGCCACGTTCGTCCCACGGATGGCGATGAAGATGTCTTGCGTGTCGAGGAAGAGCACCCGCAGGGCTCCCGGGAGAAACGCCTGCGTGTTGCGCAGGAACTCCACGCCGCTCTCGGTGCCAAGATCCTGGTCCGCGATGACCACGTCGAACTGCTCGTGCGCGCAGAAGGTGAGTCCGGTCGTGGCTGCGTGGGCCACCGAGACCTCGTAGCGCGCGTCGAGCGCCTTGCGGTAGGCCTCCGCCCGCCCGCGGTCGGGGTCCACGATCAGGGCCCGCACGGTGTTGCGGTGCAGCGCCTGCGGGGGCGGCGCCTCGGTGCGCGGGGAGTAGACCTCCACGCGATTGCGCCCGAGACGCTTCGCCTCGTAGAGCGCCTCGTCCGCGTGGCCCACCAGCTCCTCGAGCGACCGGCCGTGCTCGGGGAAGACCGCCACGCCGATGGAGATGGTCTGGCGCCGCGTGGACCCCGGGACGAGCTCCCCCACGGGCAGGTCGTAGACCACCTGGCGGCAGCGCTCGGCCACCTGCACCACGGCCTCGGGCAACGTCTCGGTGAGCAGGACGAGGAATTCCTCCCCGCCGAAGCGGGCCACCTTGTCCGTCTGCCGCACGGTGCGCCCGAGACCCTGCGCCGTGGCGACCAGGATCGAGTCACCGGCCTGGTGGCCGTGGGTGTCGTTCAGCTTCTTGAAGAAGTCGAGGTCGCACATCAAGAGACCCACCGAGCGGTCGTGCCGGCGGGCGAGGCTCAGCGCCTGCTCCGCGTACTCGGTGAAGGCCCGGCGATTGAGGACGCCCGTGAGCGGATCCACGAGGGAGAGCCGCGTGACCTCCTCGAGCGCCGCCGTGAGCTCGTTCGTTCGCTGCAGCACCTGCCGCTCGAGGTCGTCGGCGCGCGCGCGTTCCTGCGCGAGCAGCTCCTTGTAGTGCATCTGCATGCGCGCTTCGGCGCTCACGTCCCGGAAGGCCTCGATCACGCCGACCGCCACGCCCCCCTCGTCGAGGAGCGGGATGAAGGTCTGCAGCACGGTGAAGGTCTGCCCCGACAGGTTCTGGACGCGCACCTCGGCGAGGTGGATCACGCGTCCGCCGCCCAGACTCGCCTCGGCGTTGCGGCGATCGGTGTCTACCGAGTGCCCGAGCACCTCGAAGACCGAGGCCCCCTTCGCGAGCGTGCGCTGGAGGTCCCGATGACGAAGCCCCGTGAGGGAGACGAAGATCGAGTTGTAGTGCACCGCACGGAGTTCCCGGTCGAGCAGCACCGCAGCGTCGGGGAACCCGGACACGATGGACCGGGCGAAGAGCAGGGGATCTGTGGTCATGCTGTGCTGTGGCCTTCGTTCGCCAGGACGCCAGCTTATCAGGGACGGCCGCGCCCCGCGACCTTGCATCGCGAGGCGCAGAAAACCAGTTAGGACTCCTCTGCATGCTCCTCGCGCGGAGGCCCCTCCGCGCGGACGACCCTAGGTGGCGGTCGCCAAAGGAGCCAGGTCAGACAGCCGGGAAGCAGCCACGCGGCGAGACCGAAGATCGCCGGCCGGTAGCTCCCGGTCCTCTTGACGGCAAAACCGATGAGCGGGTTCGCCACGATGTACGCGGCGGACTGGGCCGCGGCCGTTACCCCGCTGGCGGTGGAGATGGCTTCCTGCGGCACGCGCGCCAGCATGTCGGAGGTGAGGAGCGCGAGGAGCCCGCCGCCTCCCGCCATGGCGAGGCCCCCGCACCCCATCGCCTCCCACGGCGTGCGAGCGAACGGAACGAGGGCGAGCCCTGCCGTGAGCAGCAGCGCGAGGGCGAAGAGGCCTCGGTGGGGGGTGTCGAGGCGCTGCGGGGCGGCCCAATGTCGGCGGTCGACGCGCGTGGCGAGAGCGCCGAAGAGCACGCTGCCGGCGTCGAAGCAGAGAGGGGGGAACCAGAGGTAGCGGGCGGTCTCGGCCTGACTCATACCGAAAAGCGCCACGAGGAGCTTGGCCCCCCAGAGGAGCAGGAAGGCCAGGGCGGGCGAGGTCGCGACGACCACCGCCATCGCGCGAAGCACTGCCGGATGCCTCGCCAGCCGGAAGGGCGACGGGGCGGCTCGCGAGACGTTGGGCGCACCTCGCCGGTCGAGAAGGGCTCGCACCTCGCGCGGGCGCGTGGCCCACCACCAGAGCGGGAGCCAGAGGAGCCCGGCCAGCGAGGTCCCCACGAACGACAGCCGCCAGCCGAAGCGCCCCGCCAGCGCGACGGCCAGGGGCGGCGCCACCGCCGCGCCGACGGAGCTCCCGGTGAAGAGCACGCCGAAACCCGCCGCACGGTCGGGGGGCGGCAGGACGCGCTGCACGGTCTGCGCGGCGCCGGGAAACGAAGGCGCCTCCGCCAGACCGAGGAGGATGCGCAGCGCGAAGAGCGCGGCGTACCCGGGGACCAGCGCGTGGGAAGCGGCCACCACCGACCAGACCAGCACCGCCGCGAAGAGCGCCAGGCGTGCGCCGGCGCGGTCGACCCACCGTCCGGCGAGGGGCGCGGCCACCAGGTAGGCCAGCGAGAAGGCCGCCTGCAACCAGCCGTAGGCCGGGTCGGAGATGGCGAGCTCGCGCGTCACCGTCGGAGCGAGCGCGGCGAGGGCCTGCCGGTCCACGTAGCTCACGGCCATCGTGAGGGTGCCGGCGAGAGACACGCTCCAGGCGCGACCCCGGGAGAGCGGCCAGTCGCTCCCTGCGGGCGGCACCGTCAGATCCCCCACCCGCCGCTCACCACGAGGTTCGCGCCGTTCACGTAGCGCGCGTCGTCCGATAGGAGGTAGCGCACCGCCCCCACGGCGTCGTCCACCGTCCCCACGTAACCGGCCGGGATGGACTTCACCATCTTCGCCAGCTCGTCCGGAGGGGCGCTCCCCGAATCGATGAAGCCCGGCGAGATCGCGTTCACCGTGATGCCGTCCGGGGCGAGGAGCTTGGCCAGCGTCCGCGTGAGGACGAGCACGCCGACCTTGGCGATGTAGTGCGCGGTGACCATCGGCTGCGCCAGCGCCTGGTCTGCGTTGGCCATGGCGAAGGTCACGATGCGTCCCCACCGGCGCGTCCGCATTCCCGGCGCCACGGCCTGCGCCAGGTAGAAGACAGGATGCAGGTTGTGGTCGAACATCTCGCGCCACCCCTCGGCGCTCTCCTCGAGCAGCGGGACGCGGTGGTAGGGTCCCGCGCCGTTCACGAGGACGTCGACGCGCCCCCACTCGCGCTCCACGTCGGCGACGAGCTGCCGCGCCACGACCGGGTCCGAGACGTCCCGCGCGAGGGCCAGGCATCGCCCGCCCCCTCGCTCGACCGCGGCGACCGTCTCCGCGGCCGCGCCGGTGCTCGAACGGTACGCGACGGCCACCCGCCACCCCTGCCGGCCGAGGTCGAGCGCCACCGCCCGACCGATCCCCTTCGCTCCTCCCGTGATGAGCGCCACGCGCGCCGTCATGTTCCCCCTCCTTTCGTGCCAGGGCCCCATTCCTATCATGTGGCCGTGAAGCTGCCGCGCGCTTTTCGCGCCCCCGAACCTGTGCTAAGCGGACCCGCATGGCCGACCTGAGCGCGGACGAGCTGGTGGCGCTCCTCGAGCGCGTCTTCGCCCCGACCTCCGAGGAGCGGCGGCTGGCCGTGCTCGTGGACCTGCCGGACGAGGAGCTGCCCGACACCCCCGCCTGGAGCGAGCGGCGCCGGACGGCGAAGGGCTGGGTCGAGGCGCTCGCCACCTCGCCGTACGAGGCGGAGCTCTTCGTCTATCCGCACGCGCCGGCGAACAACGCGGACCTCCCCCCGGCCCTCTTCTCCCTCGGCGAGGGGGCCTTGCCGAACGACGCCTCGGAAGTGGACCCGCGCGCCGCGCGTCCGCTGGTAGAGGTGCTCTCGGCCTTTCCGCTCGTCCTCGCGCCCACGCAGCTCTCCGCCACCGCGCCGCTGAAGCTCCTGGCTCTTCGACACGGATTCCGCGCCGCGACGATGCCCGGCTTCTCGGCGGCCATGCTCCCCGCGCTCCGGCTCGACTACGCCGAGGTCCACCGGCGCGTGCTGCGCCTGAAGGCGCTGCTCGACCGCGCCACCTCCGCCGAGCTGGACTTCGACGTGACGGGGTTCGGTCCCCGCGCGCTGACGCTCGACCTGCGCCACCGCACCGCCCACGCCTCGAGCGGGCTCCTGCACCGACGAGGAACCGCGGGGAACCTCCCCTCGGGGGAGGCCTTCATCGTCCCCTACGAGGGGGAGCGCGCCGGTGACCCGAGCCTCTCGCGGGGGGAGCTCCCCGTCGAGCTCGGCGACTCGCTCCTGCTCTACCGCATCGAGGAGAACCGGGCGCGCGCCGTGGAAGGGTCGGGGCCCGCGCGGGAGAGCGAAGCCGCGCGACTCGTCGCCGAGCCCGCGTACGGCAACCTGGCGGAGCTCGGGCTCGGCGTGCTGGCCGACTTCGGGTTGCGTCCCACCGGGGACCTTCTGCTCGACGAGAAGCTGGGCCTGCACCTGGCCTTCGGGCGAAGCGACCACTTCGGAGGTCGCGTGGGCCCGCAGGACTTCTCGCGCCCCGAAGCGGTCGTGCACCTCGATCGGGTCTACCTGCCGGAGCTCCAGCCGCGCGTGAAGGTGCGCGCCCTGGACCTCCTCCTCGAGGACGACGACCGGCGCCTGCCGCTCATGCGCGACGGACGGTATCTGGACCTCTTCGACTAGCCCCGGGCCTCAGGGGACGAGGACCGCCGCACCTCGTAGCTTCCCCGAGCGCAGCGCCTGCAACGCCTGGTTGGCCGCCGCGAGGGGAAAGGTGCAGGTCTCCGTTCGAATGGGGACGCGCGGCGCGAGCGCGAAGAACTCCTCGGCGTCCCGACGCGTGAGGTTGGCCACCGAGCGCACCGTGCGCTCCCCCCAGAGGAGCCGATACGGAAAGCTCGGGAGGTCGCTCATGTGGATCCCGGCGCAGACCACCACGCCGCCGGGCGCCACGTCACGCAGCGCCGTCGGAACGGACTCGCCCACGGGGGCGAAGAGGATCGCGGCGTCGAGCGGAACGGGGGGCACGCTGCCGGCGTCGTGCGCCCAGACCGCCCCGAGCTCGAGGGCGAAGCGCTGCGCCTCGCGGTCCCCGGGGCGCGTGAAGGCGAAGACCTCGCGCCCCTGATGACGCGCCACCTGCACGAGGATGTGCGCCGCGGCGCCGAAGCCGTAGAAACCGAGGCGCCGCCCCTCCCCTGCCGCGACCAGCGCGCGGTACCCGATGAGGCCCGCGCAGAGGAGGGGTGCCGCCTCGACGTCGCCGTACGCGTCGGGGATCGGCACGCAGAAGCGCTCGTCGGCCACGAGGTGCTCGGCGTAGCCTCCGTCGAGCTGATACCCCGTGAAGCGCGCCGCCGGACAGAGATTCTCGCGGCCCGCGAGGCAGTAGGAGCAGCTGCCGCAGGTGTGCCCGAGCCACGGGACCCCCACCCGATCCCCGCACCGCAGGCGGTGCGCCGCGGCGCCCGTCGCCTCGACCACCCCGACGACCTCGTGCCCCGGAATGAGCGGAAGCTTCGCGTCGGGCAGCTCGCCGTCCACGACGTGGAGATCGGTCCGGCACACGGCGCACGCGCGCACGCGGATCAGCACCTGCTCCGCCGCAGGGACAGGGACCGGCACCTCGGAGAGCAGGAGCGGCCGCCCTCTCGCCTCGAGCACCATGGCCTGCATGCGCCGCACCCTCCGCGCCTCGCACCACCTCGCGGCGAGGCGCCACGCTGACCCTATCGCAGGGTCGGCGCAGTCGCCATCGGCTCAGATCGACCCACTCCTGCCTTCGGCCTCGCGCGGATTCGGCGCCCCGGCCGGGCCCACCTCGGGCCCGGAACGCCTCGGTGGCGACGCGCCACGTTGACGTAGCAAAGGATCCCGCGAAGATGGCCGCCGAGAGGGGACGCGAGGTCCAGGATTCCCCCGCTGGAACGTGCCTTGCAATCGTCGCGCTCCCGGAAACAGGACGACCTGTGCCGCTAACGATCCTCCTCGTCGAAGATGACGCAGCCTGCCGGACGAGCCTGGCCGAGGCGCTCGAGTTCTCCGGCCACGTCGTGCACACCGCCGTGGATGGCCAGGACGCGCTCGAGCGGCTGAACGGCCATCCGATCGACGTGGTGGTCACCGATCTCATGATGCCGCGCCTGGGCGGACTCGAGCTCATCGACCGGCTGGGCGCGCACCAGCCGGGCCTGCCGGTCATCCTGGTGACCGCCTTCGCCAACGCGCCCGAGGGACAGGTTGCTCTCGACCACGGCGCCTTCGCCGTGCTGCACAAGCCGATCGACCTCGACCGCCTGGAGGAGCTCGTGGAACGCGCGGGCGCCTCGCTCCGTCCCTGAACCAGGCTCCCGTCCGGCGCACGCCGCGGGGAAATCCGCTCCCACGCCCCTCCAATTTTGCTAGGCTCGCCGCGCGTGGCGGACGGAGGCGTCGCATGGCGGGGCTCACCTTGTATCGCAGCATGGCGCGGGCCCGGGCGTTCGAACTGGCGCTCGCGGATCTCTGGCAGCGCGGGCTCATCTCGGGCGAGATGCACCTCGGCACCGGCGAAGAGGCCATCGCCGCCGGAGTCGTGGCGCACCTGAAGCCCGGCGACGCGGTCGCGCTCGATCACCGTCCGACCCCCGTGCTCACCCTCCTCGGCGTAGACCTGCGGCTGATGCTGGCCGAGATGCTCGGCCGGCGCAGCGGCCTGTGCGGCGGCATGGGCGGGCACATGCACCTCTTCTCCCGGGAGCACCTGGCGGCCTCGAGCGGTATCGTGGGCGCGGCGGGCCCTCTCGCCGCCGGGTTCGCGCTGGCCAGCGAGAAGCTCCGCCCCGGATCGGTCTCCGTCTCCTTCTTCGGCGACGGCGCGGCAAACCAGGGGATGCTCCTCGAGTCGTGGAACCTCGCCGCCGCGTGGCGCCTCGGCGTGCTCTTCGTCTGCAAGGACAATGGCTGGGCCATCACCACCCGCAGCGCGGAGGTGACCGGGGGGAGCCTGCTCGAGCGCGCGAAGGCCTTCGGTCTCGCCGCGACGCGCGTGGACGGCAGCGACGTGCAAGCGGTGCACGACGCCGCGGGGCCCCTCCTCGAGCGCGCCCGTCGCGGCAAGGGACCGGGGTTCCTCCTCGCCACCTGCCCTCGCCCCGACGGACATTTCCTCGGCGACCCCCTGGTGCGCATGTCCCAGCGCCCGCTCGCCGAGGGAGGCGAGGTGCTGGGCAAGGTCCTCTCTGCCGTCACCGCCCCCGACGGCGGGTCGGTGGGTTCCCGCGCGATGAGCCTGCTCCGCATGGCCAACGCCATGCGTCTCGCGCGCAAGAACGAGCGCGACCGGGACGACGATCCTCTCGTGCGGGCGCGGCACGCGCTGCGCGGGGAACGCGCCGAGGTGGAGCGCATCGACGCCGAGGCGCACGCCGAGGTCGCCGAGGCCGTGCGGCGCGCGCTCGAGGAGGAACGCTGATGCCGAGCTGCAGCTTCAGCAAGGCCGTGGACCAGGCGCTCGCGCAAGCCATGGCACGGGACGACCGCATCGTCGTCTTCGGCGAGGACGTGCCGATGCTCCGGCCGGAGCTCTTCGCGCGCTTCGGGGCCCGCCGCGTCCTCGGCACCCCGATCAGCGAGGGGGCCTTCGTGGGCGCCGCGGTGGGGGCCGCGATGGCGGGGCTCCGCCCGGTGGTCGAGGTGATGATGGTGGACTTCATCGCCGTGGCGCTGGACCCCATCCTGAACCACATGGCGAAGCTGGAGGCCTTCTCCGACGGGAAATGGCGCTGCCCTGTCGTTCTGCGCGCGGCGTGCGGCGCCGGCTACGGCGACGGCGGCCAGCACGGCCAGGCGCTCTGGGGTCTCCTCGGCGGCATCCCGGGGCTCACGGTGGTCGTCCCCTCGACGCCGCTCGACGCCGCGGGACTCATGCTCTCCGCCCTCGCCGCCGACGGCCCCGTGATCTTCCTCGAGCACAAGCTCCTCTCGGAGAGCTGGCTCGAGTTTCTCGGCCGCGGCGGGCGCACCACCGTCACCTTCGACGTACCGCCGGAGGGGGCGACCGGGGAGGTACCGGACCCCTGCTCGCCGACGCCGATCGGCAGCGCCGAGACGCGGCGGTCGGGCGGCGATCTGACCATCGCCTCCCTCGCCGTGGGCGTGCACCGAGCCCTCGCCGCCGCGGAAGCGCTCGAGCGTCGCGGCATCTCGGCCGAGGTGATCGACCTGCGCACCGTGCGCCCTCTGGACCGCGCGACGGTCACCTCCTCCGTCGCGCGCACCGGTCGCCTCCTCGTGGTGGACGAGGACGTGCGCGAGATGGGGATCTCCGGAGAGCTCGCCGCGAGCGTGCTCGAAGCCGGGCTCGCCCCGCGCTATCGCCGCGTCTGCACCGAGGGGACCCTCCCCTACGACCGCGCGCGCGAGGCGCAGGCGCTCCCGCACGTGGCGCAGATCGTCGCCGCCGCGCTGGAGCTGACGGAGGCGCGACCTCCTCTGTAGTATGATCCGTTCATGCCTTCGCCCTCCCCGGTCGTCGAGCTCCTCGGAGAGCTGATCCGCCGCGACACGCACAACCCCGGCGGGGACGAGCCAGCCCTCGGGGAGTACCTCGCCGAGCGCCTGCGGGAGCTCTCGCCCGACGAGGTCACGCTGGAGAGCCCGCCGCGCCCCGACGGAAACGGCCGCGGCGCGTACGTCTACGCCCGCTTCGGCACCCCGCGGCTGCTCCTGAACGCGCACCTCGACACGGTCCCTCCGTCGGGCCCGTGGAGCCAGGACCCGTACCGGGCCACCCTGCGCGACGGCCGCGTCACGGGCCTCGGCGCCGCCGACATCAAGGGGGCCATCGCCGCGCTGCTCACCGCCTGCGCGACGACGCAGCCCCGGGACGTGGCGATTCTCTTCTCGGGGGACGAGGAGCGCTCGAGCTCGTGCATGCGGGCCTTCCTCGCGACTCCGGCGGCCCGCGCGCTCGAGCGGGCCATCGTCTGCGAGCCGACGAACTGCCGCGTCGGGCAACGCCACCGCGGCATGCTCTCCGTCGAGATCCGCCTGCCGGGCGTGGGCGGCCACTCCTCGCAGGCGGACCGCCTCCCCGCGCCGCTCGCCGAGCTCTGCCGCCTCGGCGCCGACCTGGCCGACTGGGGCGCCGCCCGCCGCCACGACGGCCCTCCCGGGTTCCCGGGGCTCTGTCTCAACGTGGCGCGCCTCGACGGAGGCGTGGCCTTCAACGTCATTCCGCCCGAAGGGACGCTCACCGTCTCGCTGCGCCCCCCGCCCGGAGTGGAGGTCGCCGGCCTGCGCGACGAGCTCGAGTCGATCGTGCGCCGGCGCGTCGCGGAGGCGGAGCTCACGGTCCGCATCGACCATCCCCCCCTCGCCACGCGCGACCTTCCCTCGTACCGCGAGCTCCTCGGTCCACGCACCGACGCCCCCGTGGACCTGCCGTACTGGACGGAGGCCGCGCTCCTGCGGCAGAGCGGCATCGACGCCGTGGTCTTCGGCCCCGGCGAGATCACCCAGGCCCACGCCGCGGACGAATGGGTGACCGTGGCCCAGCTCGAGGAGGCCACGCACGCCTTCGAGAAGGTGCTCGATGCAACCGGCTGACGTGGTCCTGCGCTTCCTCGAGAGCGTGGGCCGCCGGGGCGAGGCCGAGTTCTACCTTGCGCTCTTCCGCGCGGAGGCCAAGGAGCGCTTCGCGCTCATCGCCGTGGACGCCCCCGTCATGCGGCAGGCCTCCGACGCGGTGGTGCTGGACCTTCGGCTCCTCTCCGCGCTCGGCCTTCGCCCCGTGGTCCTCCTCGGGCTCCTGGAGCCGCACCAGGCCGCGGCCCACGCCGAGCGGCTGCACCGCCGTCTGCATCACGCCGGCGTCGAGGCCGCGCTCTTACCCCTCGCCGGCGCCGACGAGACCCACCGCGCCGTCGCGAGCACGATCCGCGACGGCCGCCTGCCCCTGCTCGCCTTCGCCCCCGAGGCCGCCGCCGAGGAGCGCTGGACCCGCCTCGGGGAGCTGCTCACCCGGCTCGAAACGCGCAAGCTCATCCTGCTCAACCGCCACGGCGGCCTGCGGCCGAACGGCTCTCCCATCTCGCTGCTCAACCTGACCACCGAGCTCGAACGCGTGGCCGAGGCGCCGGGGCTCACGGCGAAGGAACAGCTCCTGCTCCTCGAGTCCCGGCGGCTGATCTTCGAGCGCGTGCCCCACAAACTGCTCATCTCGATCACCTCGCCGCTCTCGCTCCTCACCGAGCTGTTCACGGTGAAGGGCGCGGGGACTCTCCTCCGCCGGGGAGCCGTGATCCAGCGCTTCGACGGGCTCGCCGGCGTCGACGCCGACCGGCTGGCCGCGCTCCTCGCCTCCAGCTTCGGCCGCCCGGTGAGCCCGGCCCTCTTCGAGCGCCCGCTCTCGCGCGTCTATCTCGAACAGGACTACCGCGG
Source organism: Deltaproteobacteria bacterium (assembly GCA_020848905.1). NCBI lineage: Bacteria > Pseudomonadati > Myxococcota > Myxococcia > Deltaproteobacteria bacterium. The sequence continues at coordinate 29,068 of JADLHG010000033.1, read as the reverse complement.
CGCCGCGCTCATCGTGGACACACCCCTCGGCGGCTACCTGACGAAGTTCGCCGTGGGACGGGAGGCGCAGGGCGAAGGGCTAGGCAACGACCTCTGGGCGCGCCTGACCGGCGACTACCCGGCGCTCTTCTGGCGGGCCCGCGCCGAGAACCCGATCAACGCCTGGTACACCCGTCAGTGCGACGGACTGATGCGCCTGCCACGCTGGCACCTCTTCTGGAAGGGGATCGCCGTGGAACGCGTGCAGGAGGCCATCGACTACGCGCTCGCGCAGCCCGTCGACGTGCCGCACGGCGACCCGGAAGACGAGCATGCGATGGACGCCCCATCGAAGTGATCGCGCGAAGGGAGGACACGATCGATGCGCCGTACCAAACTCGCTCCTTGGCTCCTCGGCTCCTTGGCCCTGCTCGGGGCCTGCGCCAAGGAGGAGATCCCTCAAGGCGCCGAGCGTGGGACGTGTTTCCCGAACGGAACCTGCTTCACGGGCCTCGTCTGCCTCTCCGGGGTCTGTGTCTTGCCCCCGGCTGACGGCGCCGTCGCCACGGCCGACAGCCGCCCATCGTCCCCCGACGGCGGGGCGGCGGACCACGGCACGACCCGAGATCGCGGCACCCTCCCCCGGGACAGCGCGCCCCGGGCCGACGCCTTCGTCCCGCCCAAGACCACCGACCCCTGCACTCCCGGGGTGAAGATGTGGTGCGAAGGGCTGGCCTTCAGCGGGTGGGGACAGGTGACCTGCGGAACCGATGGGACGTGGGCCACGAAACTCGTCAACGGAAAGACCGCCTTCGACTGCAGGGAGACCAGCGACGGCCGCCGGCCAACCGGTCGCTGCGCCTGCTACCACTTCTACTTCAACGCCATGTGCTGTGAGCAGCCGAGCTGCTTCGTCCCCGCGGGGAGCAGCGGCCAGCTCTGCCCGGCGAGCCCGGGCAAGCTCTGCGACTACTGCAACCCGACGAAGCCCGAGTGCAGCGAGACGGGAGGACGGTGCATCGTGACGAACTCGTACGAGACCTTCTGCGGGCGCGCTTGCTCCAAGGCCAACCCGCAGACGAACCCCTGCCCCACGGGCTACACCTGCATGACCGTCAAGGTCACTGGCACCAGCGTCGACCAGTGCATCCCCGACGACCTCAGCTGCTACAGGTAGGCCCTCGAGGGGTTCGCGCCGCGAGGTGGCGGCTCCCCTCGCCGCGTCTCCGGACCTCGGAGAGCCCCGCCCCGCCACGGCTCGTCTCCGCCGCGTGATCTCGCGCTCTTGGCCTCGGGAGCGAGAGGCACGACTCCTGCTCATCAGAGGTCGTCCCCTGACCCCACGGTGCCCATGGTTCGCCTTGCGTCGCGCGCCCTCGTTCTCGCCGGAGTGCTGGCCGTCGGCCTTCCGGCCTGCACCGCCGAGCCCTCCGACGGCGCCACGCCGCGGGCCCGCATGGGCCAGAGCTGCACCCTCGGGGCGGAGGTCCAGACCCGCGTGCGAGAGCTCTTCGCCCTCGGGGTCCGGCTCGGCCAGAACCCGCGGGCCTTCTCCAAGGTGGGAGACAGCATCAGCGCCTGGGACTTCTTCTTGAAGGGCTTCGAACGCACACGGCCCGATGGGAGCCCGTACCACACGCTGACGGCCGACTGGCAGCAGGAGGAGCTCGACCACTTCGCCGGCTCCTTCGGCCGCACCTCTTTCGCCGCGGTAGGCGGCTGGTCCTCGGGGATCGAGCTGCTCCCGCGCTACGCGCCGAAGGACTGCGTCGACACCGACGGGAAGCGACTCCCTCCCCTGCTCTGCGAGTTCGAGCGCCACCGCCCCGCCCTGGCGGTGATCATGCTCGGCACGAACGACGTCGGCAGCCGCTTCCCGCTGCGGCCCACCAAGCTCAACCCCGACTGGAACCTCGAGGCGCACCTGCGCTGGATCCTCGACCGAACCCTCGAGCGCGGTATCATTCCGGTGCTGTCTACCATCCCGCCCCTCGTGTGGCGTGGCGACAGCCCGACCGCCCTGCAGCCGGCGGCCGACCAGGCCAACCTCCTCATCCGGGAGCTGGCCACGAGCTACCGCCTCCCGCTCGTGGAGTTCGACCGCGCGCTCCGCCGCCTCCCCCGCCAGGGGCTGAGCTCCGACGGCATCCACCCGAGCTGGGAGTGGCAGACCCTCTCGACGGACCTGCGCCAGGCCGACACCTACGGCTTCACGCAGCGCAACCTGCTCACGCTCGAGATGCTGGCCGCGGTCCGGAGCTGTGTGGCCGCCGACGCCCCCTCCCCGGACGCGGGTCCGGCTCCCACCACGCCAAGCCCCGTCGCGCCGAAGCGCCACCGCGACCTGCTCCCCGAGTAAGTATCCGGCACCCGTCACCCGGCCCCGCGCCGGTCCGCGGCCATCCGTCGCCCCCTTGCCCTTTGACCCGCGCCGCGCGAGGCTTCCTCACCGCTGCCGGAGACCCACGCACATGGAGCTACGCCCGCACTCGCGCTACCGCCTCACGGCGGGGCGCCACTATCCGCTCGGAGCCACGGTCGGCCCCGACGGGGTGAACTTCGCCCTCTACTCGCAGTTCGCCGAGGCCGTCTACCTGCTGCTCTTCGCGCGCCCCGAGGACGCGGAGCCCACCGACGTGATCCGCCTCGAACAGCGCGACCGGTTCGTCTGGCACGGCTTCGTGCACGGCCTGGCCGCCGGCGCGCTCTACGCCTACCGCGTGGCGGGCCCCTTCGAACCCCGCGCGGGCCTGCGCTTCAACCCGGCCAAGCTGCTCCTCGACCCCTACGCGCGTGCGATCACCGGCAAGGCCGTGAACCGGGACAACCTCCTCCTGGCCTACGACGCGAACGGGCCTGGCCGCGACCTGGAGCTCGACCCGCGGGACTCGGCGCCCGTGATGCCCAAGGGCGTGGTCGTGGAGGACCGCTTCGACTGGCAGGGCGACCGCCCGCTCGAGCTCCCGCTCGAGAAGCTCGTGATCTACGAGACGCACCTGAAGGGCTTCACCGCGCACCCCTCGTCGCGCGCCACGCACCCCGGGACCTACCTCGGCTTCATCGACCGGATCCCGTACCTCAAGGAGCTCGGCGTGAACGCCGTCGAGCTCCTCCCAATCCACGAGATCTACGTCGAGGACTTCCTGCACGAGCGCGGGCTCACGAACTACTGGGGCTACAGCACGCTCGGCTTCTTCGCCCCCGAGTCCTCCTACGCGGCGGGCAACCGCCCCGGCTGCCAGGTGGACGAGTTCAAGACCCTCGTGCGGGCGCTCCACGCCGCCGGGATCGAGGTGATCCTCGACGTGGTCTACAACCACACCGCCGAAGGCAACGAGCTCGGCCCGACGCTCTCGCTCAAGGGGATCGACAACCCGAGCTACTACGCGCTCACCGGCCAGCCGGGGGAGAGCGGCCGCTACTACATGAACTACACCGGCTGCGGCAACAGCCTGGACCTCCGTCGGCCGCCCGCCATTCGCCTGGTGATGGACTCGCTCCGCTACTGGGCCCAGGTCATGCACGTGGACGGCTTCCGCTTCGACCTGGCCTCGGTGCTCGGCCGCGAAGGGGGCGACTTCGTGCAAGGGTCCGGCTTCTTCGACGCCATCGCGCAGGACCCCGTCCTCTGCCACGTCAAGCTCATCGCCGAACCGTGGGACCTCGGCACCTACCAGGTCGGCAACTTCCCCATCGACTGGTCCGAGTGGAACGGGCGCTACCGCGACACGCTGCGCCGCTTCGGCAAGGGGGACGCGCGCCAGCTCAAGGAGCTCGGCTGGCGCCTCACCGGCTCGGCCGACCTCTACGCCGACGACGGCCGGTCGGCCTACAACAGCGTGAACTTCGTGACCTGCCACGACGGCTTCACGCTCTACGACTGGGCGAGCTACAACCACAAGCACAACGAGGCCAACCTCGAGGGGAATCGCGACGGTTCGGACGACAACCTGTCGTGGAACTGCGGCCACGAGGGCGAGACCGCCGACCCGGAGGTGCGACGCCTGCGCCGGCAGCTCTGCAAGAACCAGATCTGCTCGCTGATGTTCTCGCTCGGCACCCCCATGCTCCTCGGCGGAGACGAGGTGCTGCGCAGTCAGGGCGGCAACAACAACGCCTATTGCCAGGACAACGCCCTCTCCTGGATGGACTGGTCGCTCGTCGAGAGGAACGCCGACTTCCTCGCCTTCGTACGGCGCGCGATCGCCTTCCTCAAGCGCTGCACGATCCTGCACCGCCGGAAGTTCTATTCGGGGACCGACGGCGATCAGAACGCCGTCCCCGACCTGGCCTGGTTCGGCCCCGACGGCGGTCCGCCGGCGTGGAACGACCCGGAGGCGCGCGTGCTCTGCTACCAGCTCGACGGGAGCGAGGAGCCCTCGGAGCTCGGGGACTACCGGCTCTTCTTCGCGCTCAACGCCGACCACCAGCTCCGCGAGGTGCGTCTGCCCACTCTCTCCGGCCGGCTCAGGTGGCATCGCGTCGTGGACACGGCCCTCCCCGCGGGGGAGGACTTCGCCGCGCCGGGCGAAGAGGTGCCGCTCGACCCCGACGACCACTACCTCGTCAACGCCCGCAGCACGCTCGTGCTGCTCGGTCGATGATGGGGGTCTTGCCGGTGCGCAGCCGCGCCGCGGTGACGGCCCTGCTCCTCGCCGCCGGAACTCTCGCCCCGGGCTGCTCGGCCCGTCCGGCGCGCCAGAAGGCCTCCGCCGCCACCGGTGCGCCACGCGACGCGACCGAGGGCGCCGCCCCCGCGCCGCTGCCGGTCCTGCCCCCCGAACAGGTGCGGTGGATCGTCATCGGCGGCGGCTCGTCTCCCGAGTACAACCAGATCTCGATCGAGCAGGACGTGGCGCTCGCCCAGGAGGTGCTCGGCGCGGGCGGGCAGGCCTTCGTCGCGGGCGGCCCGGGCCATCGGGCCGTGCAGGTCCTTGGCCGAACGGGCCTTCGGGCGGGGGACCCGCTCGCGCGCGTGCTCGGCGAGCTCTTCAACCCACGCGGAGGTCGAGAGAGCCGCTACCAGCGCAGCCGCCTCGGGCTCGTCGGCGCCTCGACCTACGCCGAGGTGCAAGCCGCCGTCGACCGCGCCGCGCAGGCCGGACGCGCGCCGCTGCTCCTGCTCCTCAACGGACACGGCGACCGCGGTAACCAGGCCGCCGACAACTCGGTCGGCCTCTGGGGACAGTCCAAGCTCACGGCCAAGGAGCTCGCCGAGTGGCTGGACGGCGCGACGCGCCCGGTGCGAGTGCTGGTCACGACCTGCTACGGCGGCGGCTTCGCCGAGCTGGCCTTCGCGCAGGCCGACCCGAAGAAGGGGGCTGCGCCCGGAGCCCGCTGCGGCTTTTTCGCCACGACGGAGGACCTCCCCGCCACCGGCTGCGATCCGAGCCCCGACCGCGCCGCCCACGAGGGGTACGCCGTCTACTTCTTCAACGCCCTGCGCGGGCGTTCGCCGTCGGGACAGCCGCTGCCGCGCGAGCGGGTCGACACGAATCGCGACGGCAAGATCTCCCTGATCGAGGCACACAACTGGGTTCGCGTCGCCTCGTCCGCCCCCGACGTGCCCACCTCTACGAGCGAACGCTGGCTACGCGCGGTGGCGCCGAAGAGCGGCCGCCGCGTCGCGGTGGAGCTCCCCGAGGAGGAGCGGGTGATCGCCTCCCTCGCGGCCTCCACGAAGCAGGCCGCCGACCCGACCGCCGTACACGCGCGCCTCGATGCGCTCGAGGACGAGATCGACAAGGTTCGCACGCAGCGCGACGAGGCGAGCCAGACCGAGGACACCGCCGCGCATGCCCTCGCCGGCGAGCTCCTCGCGCGGTGGCCCGTGCTCGACGACCCCTGGCACCCCGACTTCGCCTCGACGCTCGCCCGCCACCGCCAGGCCATCTCGCGGCTCGTCCACGCCTCGCCGCGCTACGCGGACTACCAGACCGCGCGCAAAGCGGTGGACGACGCCGACGCCGCGTACTGGGCGCTCCGCCGCCTCGCGGCCCCCGTCGAGCGCCTCGCCCGCGCCATGGACACCGTGGAGTTCGCCGAGCGCCTGAAGGCCAAGGGGGGGGCCGACTGGCATACCTACGCGCGCCTGCTGGCCTGCGAACGCGGCCTGCCGTAGGCCTGGACACCTTGGCCGCCTACGGCGCGCCGTCCTCTCGAAGCTCAGCGTCCCGGAACTTCGTCCGTACGCAGCTTCCCTCGAAGCTTCCAGCCCGTGTGCAAGAGCCAGGTTCGTGGCTCGCCGACCGTAGGCTCTCCCGAGGGCGGCACCGGCGCGACGTCCTTCCAGCCGTCCTTGAGATAGCGTGCCGAGGAGCACGGATCGAGCTCACGCCGGGGCACCCACTTGCCGCGCTCTGCGCAGTGCTTCCGTCGGTTCTGGAGCACATAGGCGACGGCTTGCTTCGTCTCGCTCGGCGTTTTCAAGATGCGCTGGTGGTAGCGGTCGGCGAAGACCCGCCCGTGGCGCCCGAGGCGGTCGTTGAGTCGCCGGGCGAGGCGAATCGCCAGGCCCCTGAGCCCCTTCATCAGGACGTCCCGGTCTTTGGCCTCGGTGATGAGGTGCAGGTGGTTCTTCTGGATCGAGTAGTGCGCGAGATTGAGCCCGTGGCAGCCGAGCGCCGCCCGAAATGCGCCCTCGATCACCCGGAGCTGCGGCTTGGCGCGCAGGTTGGGCAGGTCTGACACGACCTTCATCGTCACGTGCACCGGAAACCGGCTCGCGAGGAGCGGTCGCGCCCGATGGGGGAGGCCGCTGCCCGGCTGTTTATTCCGGCCCGCACCCTTCCGCTTCCCGCCCCAGCCCTTCGCTTCCCGCATCGGCAGTGGAAGCTGCCTCGCTGAACCCGCCGGCGAACGTGTGCCAGAAGACCAGGCACCGCCCGAGGAGGATTCGCGTTTCCGTGCCATCATGAATAAGGCTAATATTAGCCTCAGCGGGTCTGATGTCAAGAATGTCCGTGGGCAGAAGTGTCAAGAGGATGTCTGTGGTTGCACACCCCTCCCCGCCTCACCCTTGACCGACGGTCCGAGATCACACCCCTTCACCGAGGCGCAGTTGACGCCCCGGCGGTTCGTCGGCAGGATGCCGCCCGACAGCCCTCATCGGTCTTCTATACGGAGTCAGCTCATGCGTACGTCTTGCCTAGCTTCCATCACCTTCGCGATCGCGCTCGGAGGCGCAGCCTGCTCCGGGAGCGGCAGCTCCACGCCGGACACCGGCTCCACCGCGACCGCGGACAGCGGAGGAACGCCCGCCGGCGATGCCTCCTCGCCCACGCGGGACGGCGGAACCCCCGCCGACCAGGGTCAACCCTCGAGCGACAGCGCCGCGCCGCGGAGCGACGGGGCGGCACCCAGGGCGGACGGGTCCAAGCCCACGGGGGACGGGGGCAAGGCTCTCTCCTGCGCGGAGATCGGGACCTGCTCGGATACCTGCGCGCAGGGCTGCTCGGGGCTCGGCAAGCTCGCCTGCCTCATCAAGTGTTCCGACGACTGCAAGAAGAAGGGGTGCGCTGCCGCCCAGTCGGTCTACGGCACGCTCTACGGCTGCGTGAGCACCAAGTGCTTTCTGGACTGCTCGGGGGGCCCGACCCCGGCGTGCAAGACCTGCGTGCAGAGCAAGTGCGTCGGGGAGAACACCGCCTGCAACGGACAGAAGTGCTGATGGCCTAACCGATCGCGGGTGGCTATCGGTTAGACTGTCCCGCAGGAGGGACAGATGGCCGATTTCAACGGAGTCCTCGCCTTCGTTCGGGTAGTGGACGTCGGAAGCTTCCGGGGGGCCGCGAAGGAGCTCGGACTCCCCAAGTCGAACGTCAGCCGCAAGGTGCAGGACCTGGAGGACCGCCTCGGCGCGCGACTGCTCGAGCGCACGACGCGGCGGCTCCGCCTGACCGAGGTGGGCGCGGCCTACTACCGCCAGGTCGCCCCCGCCGTCAGCGCGCTCCAGCGAGCCGAGCGAACCGTCGACGAGCTGCAGACCGAGCCGCGCGGCCAGCTCCGCATCAGCGTCCCGGTGGCGCTCGGTCACCTCTTCTTCGGCGCGCTGGTAGCGGAGTACATGCGCCAGTACCCGGCCCTGACCATCGCCGTGGATCTCTCCGACCGCGCCGTGAACATCATCGAGGAAGGCTTCGACCTCGCGCTACGGGCGGGACACCTGCCCGACTCATCCCTCGTGGCGCGCCGCCTGGGAGAGGCGCGCGTGCAGCTCTTCGCGAGCCCGGCCTACCTGCAGGCCCGAGGGATCCCGCGACACCCGACCGACCTGCTGCAACACCACTGCCTGGTCTACGCGGCCACCGCGAGCCCCCAGAGCTGGGCCTTCCAGGACCGCCGGCGGCAGCTCCAGGTCGCGGTCGAGCCCCGGGCCGTCGCCAACAGCTTCTTCGTGCTGCGCGAGCTGGCCCTCGCCGACCAAGGGATCGCGCGGATGCCCGGCTTCATCGGCGCCCGACTCGCCGCCGAGGGTCGGCTGCGCACGGTGCTCGAACCTTTCGAGCCTCCGCCGACGCCGCTCAGCCTGCTCTTCCCCAGCGCACGCCACCTGTCGCCGAAGGTGAAGTCCTTCGTCGACTTCCTGAGCGCACGCTTCACGCCGCCACCATGGGATCCACTCGAGGCCACGCGCGGCCCGGCGCCCGCCGGAGTCGCCCCGACGTAATTGTCCTGTTTATGGGACAAACTGTCCCAGGCGCCGAAGCTGTCACCGGCCGAGCCCCGCGTATCTTTCCTGGTGCAGTCGAACGGCCGGGGCGAAGGTCGTTCCCCCCCGACCCCGCCCCGCCGTTCGGCAGCGTTTCCGACCGCGGAACCCTTCAGGGGCCCTCAGTCGTCGAAGCGCCCTCGGCGCCGCCAAAGAATGCGGGCGAGCGCCTTTCCCCGAAGGCCCGACAGCAGGTTGACCGAGACGGCCCCGTCGGAGGCCTGGATCACGAGTCGCGGCAGGCGGACCTCGAACTCCCCAGGCTGCAACTGCGCCTCTCCCTCGGCCTGGGCTGCCTCCCAGAGGTCGAGCCTCTCGCCGTCGAGAAGCGTGAAGCACGAGTGCGTGGGCCACATGTGCGGGTAGTACCGGATCTTGGTCACCACGTCCCGCGCCCGCTCCTCCCTCCAGGCGATCTTCCGGTAGGCGTCGTACTTGGCCGTCTTGCTCGCCCCCTCCTTGCGCTGGGGCACGGGGCGAAGCCGACCGTCGGCGTAGGCCTTGATGTCCTCGACGAGCGTCCGCCGGATCACGGTGTCGATCTGCGCCTCGAGGTCGAGGGGGTCGCGCGTCCGAGCGATCGGGAAACGGTGCTGCGCGATGAGACGCCCGTTGTCCATGCCCGCCGACAGCAGCATGTAGCTCACCGCCGTCTCGGCATCTCCGTTCTTGAGCGACCAGAGGGTCGGCAGCGAGCCCCGGTAGGCTGGAAGGATCGACGGGTGCACGTTCACCGCACCGAGGCGGGGAGCCGTCACGACAGCCCCGGCCAGCATCCACCAGTCGTTCACCACGAGCAGGTCGATCGCGTGCTCGCGCAGGTACCGCGCGCCCTCCTCGGCCTGGTCGAAGTCCACGAGCTCGAGGCCGCGCCGGGCGACGCGCTCCAGGTAGCCGACGTAGTCGCGAAAAGGGCTCGTCATGAAGGGCGCCGCCCCCCGAAGGAGGGCGAGCTCTACCGCGGAGGTGCGCAGGCGCGGGCGGTCCCGGAGGGTGCGATACGTACGGCGGAAGAGCTCGTCGGCCGGGTTTCTCGTCGGGCGCAGGAACTCGGGGTTCAGGTTCACCGCCCGCACGTCGAAGGAGCGCTCGGCGAGCAGAAGCTCGAGGCTCTCCTCGTGGTTGCCGATGTAGGCGAGACGCAACACGGAGGCCTACCGGGAGATGCCGCGCCAGACCAGCACAGCTAGCGCTTGGCGGGCTCGAGCTTGGCCCCCTCGACCATGACGGGGTAGCTGTAGCCCGCGCCGAAGTCCTTGCCGACGCGCACCACGCCGCGCAGGAGCACCACGTCCCCCACCTCCGCCAAGTCGGCCGTCGTGACAGTGAGGTCCCCGTCCTTTCCAGCGGCGCTCCCCGTACCGTCCTCGACGTGGAGCCAGTTGCGGCCGAGAATCTTGGCGTTGAACTTCGTCACACGCGCGCGCACGGCGACCGGCTTCTCCTTCAGCTGATCCTTCTGCGCGAAGACCTCCGCCACGGTGCGCCCCGTCGGGCCCTCGGCCTTCGGCAGCCGAGGCCCCTTGGGCCCGCTCGCAGCGGGAGCGCCCTTGGGCGGTGTCCCCGGCGAAGCGGGGGCCTGCGCCACGGCAGCCCCCGCACCGTCGCCGAGCGTGCCGAAGTAGATCGCCGGGAAGGTGCGGTTCAGGGTCCGGCTGGCGAAGTTCCGCATGAGCGACGCGTTCGTCACGCGCACGACCGCCCCTTTCTTGATCTCGGCCTTCATCACCGCGGCCCAGATCTCGCCCTCGGTCGCCTTGAGCCGCAGATAGGTGTACCCGGCCGCGGGGAAGGCCTCGAGCACGGTGCCGGACACGGTCTGACCTGCGGGCTGCGCTGCGGGCTGGCCTGCGGGCGTCGCGCCACCCGCGCCAGGCATACCCGCATGCGGGTCGGCCGCAGAGCCGTGCGCCATCGGGGCTCCGCGCGCCCCGGGAACGGCCGACGGCGCCGGAGGAACGAACGGCTGCGCCTCCCGAGGAGGCGCCTCCTTGGTACATGCCGCCGCGGGAAGGAGCAGCGCGGCAGCAGCAACTCGACCGATTCGAAGGATTCGTCGCATGGCGTGACCTCTCTCGGGGCGGAGGATACCCTAGTACCCGACGGCGGGCCACGTCGCCCGACGTCGGCCGCAGGAGACCTCGAGTGTCCGCCTCCCGCGCGTCCGCGCAGCATCGTGCGAGTTTGAGGCGCTGCTCCTTGACGCAGAGCAAGCCGCGCCCTGCGCAGCCGCGCTTGCCCCGCATGCGCCTTCCCGGGTAGAGTTCTTCGGCTCGCGGCGCTGTCCTTCGGAACCAGACGGCCCAGTCACCCACGTCAAACCGACGCCGCCGAGCACGACGGAAGAGCACCCGCCGGATGTTAGAGCCCGCCGCGGCGACCGACACCTCGAGTACCGGAGGCATGCCCGCGTCCGCCGCAGGAAGCGCGCCGGCGGCCTTCGACTGCCCGCTCTCCGGGCTGGGGGAGTTCTGCCGGCGCAACGACGTGCGCCTGGCCGAGGCGATGTGGCTCCTGGCCCACCTCTTCTTCGACCTGATGATCGTCGCCGCCTGGGCGCTCCGCGGCCTGCCGCAGGCCCCCCGCTACCTTGCGCTCAACATGGCGACGATGACGGCCATCCTGCTCTTACGCCCCGCGATGCGGCGCGCTGAGCGCGGCTTCTTCTGGATCGCGCGCCAGTGGTACCCGATCTCCTTCTTCACCCTGTTCTTCCTCGAGTGTGGCGCCCTCGTGCCGGCCATTCACCCGCGCGAGTACGACGCCCAGGTGGCGGGCCTGGACTTCGCCCTCTTCGGCGACCTTCCGGCCCGCTTCATGGCCTGGATTCACCACCCCGCCCTCTCCGAGTACCTTCAGATCTGCTACGCCGTGTACTACTTCCTCCCGATCATCGCGGGCATCCAGATGATGCGGCGCCTCGGCACGAAGCCCCTCGCCGACGGGATCGCGATCATCTCGATCGCCTTCTATGGCTCGTATGCGACGTACTTCTTGATTCCCGTGGTCGGCCCGCGCTTCTTTCCCCCCTACCACGAAGGCCTCTCGGGGCTCTGGACCTTCGACGCGATTCGGAACTGCCTGGCCGCCGGTGAGGGGCGCATGCACGACTGCATGCCGAGCGCCCACACGAGCATCACGCTCCTCACGCTCTTCTTCGCCTGGCGCTCGCACCGCCCCACGTTCTGGGCCCTGCTCCCCATCGCCTCGGGCCTCATCTTCTCGACGGTGTACCTCCGCTATCACTACGTCGTGGACGTCATCGCCGCGGTGCCGTTCACCTACGCGGCCGTCCGCCTCGGCGGCGTGCTGGTCCGCAGGTGGGATCGCCTCCGCGGCGCTCGGGACGAGCCCAGGTTCCTGCCCGACCCGACCTGACACGCCGCGCATCGACCTACCGCGCCCTCTCTCCAACGAGCACTGGACCGAGAGTGCGCGAACTCTCCGAACGCCCGCGTGTCCAGCCCAAGCCCCGGGGCGCGTGCGGCGAATCCAAGTCCGCGCGGCCACGACGAGCCGCCACCGCCCTGGCCACCCCTGCGCACGGCACGACCCGTGCAAGGCCGGACCTCAGACACCGCTCGCGTCGACGCCACCTGCGAGGAGCTCCCGGCTCTCTCGACGAGGGCAGGCGTGCGCGCGGGAGAAGGAGAGCGTTCGATGCGGCAGGTCAGGTTCGCAGGTCTCGGGCTCGCGCTGGTGGTCGTCGGCTGCGGCGACCCTCTCGAGCTCGAGCGCCACACGAGCTCGGTTCAGGACGCGGGCGCTCCCGCACGCGACGGTGGCAACGGCCGCCCGGGGCTACCGCAATACAGCTGCCTGGCCACGCTACCTCCGCGCATCGAGCCCTCGCCCCCCCTCCCGGCCGACACCTGCGACTGGATGGACTGGAACCTCTCGTCCGACGGCTTCTATCACATCGGCCGCTTCGGCACCTCCGAGGACAAGGAGACCTACGGCCGCATGAGCACCTGCGGCGGGCTGCAGGCCCACTACACGAGGTGGTGCTGCCTCTACGACATCCACACCAAGAGCTGCGCCGACGGGCAGACCCCGCTCAAGCACACCTGCAAAAAGAGCGATCCGCGCGTGCCGCAGATCCCCTGGGCCAAGGGACATGTCTCGTACAACGTCAACACCGTCGTGGGCTCGGTCTCGGGCTACTTCTTCGACCTCAAGGGGAAGCTCAAGCCCGCGGCCGAGACGATGAACTTCCCGCACCCGGAGTACTTCTACGTCGCGGACGCGCAGCGCTTCGGCTGCGGCGCGGTCCTGCGCATCACGAACACGGAGAACGGCCGCTGCATCGTCGCCTTCGCCGAGGACAGCGGTCCTGGCGCGCGCTACGAGCAGGCCGACAAGGGCGGGCGGCGCGCCATCGATTCGTCGCCGGCGGTGCACCGCTACCTCGGCAAGACCGAGCCGGGCTGGCGCGGCGCCACGCTGCTCTACGTGGAATGGGGCCAGCCGGGGGACCGCCCCGGCCAGCCTTGCACCCCGTGCGAGGCGACCCCGGCCATCACGGGCACCGAGAGCCGTCGCACGATCTTCGACGTGAATCACTTCGACGGCGGCAAGAACGGCCTCGGCTGCCGGTTTCCCAAGAGCACGCCATCGAGCACGCCCACGCCGCAGCCCCAGTAGGCGCGCGGCGCCACGAGCCACGAGAGCGCGTCTCTCGCGACAGAACGGAGCTTGGTCATGCGACACGAGGTAGTACGCAAGGCGATTCGAGGGCTGAGCCGCGTGCTCGTCCTGAGCATCCTGCTCGCGGCGGCACCGGCCATGGCGGGCGAGAAGAGCGGGGGGTTCCTCGCGAAGGCGGTCGAGCGGATGGAGCAGCGTCTGTATGCGCGCGTGAATCCGGCACGCGTGCCGCTCTTGCTCCGGCCTATCGTGGACCACTGGGTCAACCAGCGCGGCCGCGTCGTGGGCGATCCGCACGCGTACCTGGTCCGCACGGCGAACCGGCAGCCACCCACGAAGGTGACCTTCAAGCCGAGCGTGTTCACGCGCCTGAGCCTTTGGCTGCACCGGAACGACGTGGTGCGGTGCGACGCGGGCATGGGGCTGTAGCGAGAGCATCGGGCTCTGGCGCCGGGAATCGGGCTCTGGCGCCGGGCATCCGACCGTAGTGCTGGCGGGCTCGGCCACCGGCGCCGGCGCTGGCGCCACCCGCCAGGGTGGCCCGCCCCATAGTCCCCGTCGGAAACGGCCATCTACAGGCAATCCCTGCGGTGCGCTCCTGGCACGGTCGGTGCACAACCGGCCTGCCATCGGAGACTCCGCATGATGACCTCTTCTTCGTCGCGGTGCAGATGGCTCGGCCTCGCGGCGCTCGTCGCCGCCGCCAGCTCGGTCCCGGCCCACGCCGCGGAGACCCGCCAGGGAGAGCCCGCCTTCGTGGCCCGGACGCGCACCGCGTGGTCTCGCGCCCACCGCCAGGCGAACGCCGCCTTCCGGACCGCGCTGCAGCAGAGCGCCGCGGAGCTCTTTCGCACCCTCGACGCCGCGCCGGGCAGCCAGGCGAAGGCGCCAGCGCGGGTCATCGAGTACCGCGGCAAGCGCCTCGCCGTGCTCGCCGACACCTACAACGTGAAGGCGCACAACTGGACCTACGCCATGGCCATCGACGCCGAGGGGCGGCTCTATCGCCTCACGGTCCCGTCGCGCGGCTCGAACGAGGTGCTGGACGCCCGCTGGATGCGGGTCGGCCGGATGGGCATGCTGGCGTTCCATTCGGGCGACTACGACAGCTTCGACTTCCTCGGCCGCGTCGAGAGCATGATCGGCACCGCGCGCAGCGAGAGCCGCGTGGCGGAGTGCCGGACGCTCGGACGCACGGCGAGCGCCCTGCGGACGCAGCTCGCGACGCGGGTGGAGCTCGCAAAACGGCTGCCCCTGCTCACGGGCTGGAGCGACGCGGTCCTGAACGCCCTCGACGAAGCCCAGGTGACGGCCATCGAGCGGGCGCTCGGACAGACCTCTATCACCAACGCATGCGTGTCCAGATACTCCCAGAACTTCTCGGTGACCGCGGACGGCCGCCTGCACGGCAGCTCCGAGTTCGCCGTGGGGCGCAGCGCCGACGGCATGCCGTGGCAGGTCTATCGCCTCGGCAGCAACGGACGGGTGGACCTCCACGCGTACAACGGCCTCGTGGCCTACGGCTCGAACCCGATCGGCAAGGCCTTCTTCCGCACCGCGAGAGAGGACGTTCCCGCCGCGGAGATCCCGCACGAGGTGCTCTCGGCGATGTCATCCTGGCTCACGTCCATCGTGCAGCACGCGGGGCGCTGACGGGGAGGCGATCGCGGGAGGTGGACTCGCTCGGCGTGCGCGGTCCGGCGGGGTAGACCTTCGGGCTTAGAAACGCGGCGCCGTCTGCTTCCAGCTCTCGCGCGCCTCGATGCGCCCCAGCCAGCCGCGTAGCTGCGGGAATGCCCCGAGCTCCATGCGCGCGGGTACGCGATAGGCAAGAACCGACGCGAGGGCGAAGTCCGCGATCGACAGCCGCCCGGTGACGTACTCCTTGCCGGCGAGCTGGCTGTCCAGCACCGCCGCGAAGCGCTGCAGGTTCTGCTCTCCGTCGGCCACGAGCACCGGGTTCGGGTCCTGCTTCATGAACGTGGGCTTCATGACGCGCTCCCAGGTCAGGCGCAGGCAGGCCGGCCCGAAGTGCGCCGCCTCCCAGAAGAGCCAGCGGTTCACGTCGGCGCGCGCCCGCGGCTCCGTCGGATAGAGCCCCCGCTCGGGCCGCAGGTCGGCGAGGTAGGCCATGATCGCGTTCGACTCCCAGAGCCACAGTCCGTCGTGCTCGAGGAGCGGCACCTTGCCGTTCGGGTTGTGCGCGAGGAAGTCGGGCGCCTTGTGCTCGCCCTTCATGAAGTCCACGGGCTTGAGCTCCACGTCGAGACCGAGCTCGATCACGGCCACCTGATCCCGTCGGGAGTGCTGGGAAGCGGAGTTGTAGTAGAGACGCAGCGCCACGGTCGTCCTCCTTGGTTGGGGGGCGAACGCTAGCAGCGGAGCTCTGCCGCCGGCAAGTCGTGACGCGGCCGTGGCGCGGCCGACCGGCAGTGACAGGACCGGCCATTCGGTCCCCTCGCGGTCCTCGACAGGGACCCGGGCGCCGCGCAACATGCTCCGCATGCAGCACAGCCCTCGCACCTCTCGCCCGCCGAACCGCCCGGTCCGCTCTGCAGCCCCGACCGGGAGCGCCCGACCACCGTCGCGGCTTCTCCTCGGGGCCGCGGGGGCGCTCCTCCTCCACACGATCGCTTGCGGCGCGCCGCCGAGCACGTTGCCTACCGACGCCTCCTCCGGCGACGCCGGCCCGCGCAGCGACGCACGTGCCGTCCCCTGCGCCGAGCACGCCTTTTCCGCGCAAGGCACCTTCCGCGTCTTCGCCGTGCAGCTGCGCGCCGACTTCGCCCGCGTGGCGACCTACGAGGACTTCCGCGCGGCCGTCCTCGGCGAGATCGAGCGCTCCGTGCGTCCCTGTCTCGCCACCGACCGTCCCAACGTGATCGTCTTCCCCGAGACGCTGAGCGTCCTCGCGATGGGGATCGGCAGCCGGGCGACCCTCGCGCGCCGCCAGAAGAGCACGGTCGGTGCGGCCCTCCTGCTCCTCTCGACCTACGAGCGAGCGCTCGCCCACTACGAGGCGCAGTGGGCAGACCTCGGTCTCGGCGAGAAGCTGCAGCTCGCCCTCACCGACACCGTCTGGCGCGCGGTCTACGAGACGAGCCGCGAGGTGGCGCGCTCCACCGGCGCGTGGGTCGTCACCACCGCCGACGTCGCGGGCACCGTCGAGCGCAGCGAGGCCCCCGGAGAGCTGGCCGCCCTCGCCGACCCCGACCTCGCCTCACCGGGGTACGTCTACGTCGCCCGCGAGCGACAGATCTACAACAAGGCCCTCGTCCTCTCGCCTATGGGCGAGATCGTCGCCGACTACCGCAAGGCCTACCTCGTCTCGGCCGAGGAGAGCCCGCTCGAGCTGCGCTGGGGCCCGGTCGCCGGCGCCGAACCGATCGACCTCGGCTTCGCGCGGCTCGGCCTGCTCGTCTGCAAGGATGCCTTCATGGCCGACCTGCCCGACCGGCTCGACATTCTCGGTGCGGAGGTGCTCGTGCAGCCCGTGGCCTTCGAGGGCTGGGCGGTTCCCGAGTGCCCGAATCCCCCGTGCGGCTTCGAGGGCTCCGTCGACCCGGCCGACGCCTGGCGCCCGGACACGCTGCGCGGCAGCGCCTGGAACGCCGTGCAGCGGCTCGACGGCCTGCGCTACGGCGTCATGCCGCTCTGGACGGGCAACGTGATGGAACGCATCCTCGACGGTCAGTCCTCCATCGTCGGCGACGCGCTGCCCGGCTCGCGCCGCTGGGCCTACATCGGGCAGGACCCGGCCGCGGGCTTCCTCGCCGTTGCTCCCTGGGTGGCTCCAGACCCCGGTCGTGCAGATCCGTCGCTTTCCCTCGACGAGCGGCGGCGGCGGCTCCGCGCCGTCGGCGAGACGCTCGTCCCCGGCGGAGCGAAAGAGAACGCCTACGTGCAGACGGTCGTGGCCGCGGATGCCGAGCTCGGACGCTTCCCGCAGGCGCCGCACGGTCCACCGGGCGCGCTCGGACCGAGCCGCGAGCTGGCTCCCACCGCGGTCGGCGAGCAGCGCTTCCCGGCGGTCGCCAGCGACGGGCAGGAGCGCGTGGCCCTCGCCTGGCAGGACGCGCGTGACGGGCGAGCGCAGACCTACCTCTCGGTCTCGCGCGACGGAGGGCAGACCTTTTCCGCGGCGCGCGCCGTCGCCCCGGGGCCCGAGCGGCAGCACACCCCCGCCGTCGCGTGGCAGGGCGAGGCCCTCTATGTCGCCTGGCAGTCGGTCTCGGGGAGGGATCGCCGCATCCGGGCGGTCCGCTCTCTCGACGGTGGAGCGTCGTTCGCCGCGCTCGCGCTGCCCGAGCCCGCCGCTCCGGCCGACGACTGGACCCCGGCGCTGGCCTCCTCTGCCACGCACCTCTATTTGGCCTACGTGGGTGGCCAGCAGGGCAACGCACGCGTCCGCGTGGCCCGCGTGCCGTCGGGGGGCGACACCTTCACCACCGTGAACGCCGACGGCGCGCCTCCTGCGCGCCCCGCCCCGGATCCGCGCAACAACCACTGGGCTCCCGCGATCGTCGCGAGCGGCCGCACCGTCGCGGTCGCCTGGGTCGGCTATCGCAACTACAACTGGGACCTCTTCCTGTCGCGCTCCGAGGACGATGGGGCCTCCTTCTCCGCCGCGACGCGGATCGACGACGCGGGCGCGACAATGCTCGAGCGCAAGCACAACGACCCCGCGCTCGCCCTGCTCGAGGACGGCACGCTGGTCGCCGCGTGGGCCGACCGGCGTCGTCGGGAAGCACGCGCCTCGGTCCGCGTGGCGCGCGGGGCGCCTTCCTTCGGCGCGAGCCAGGAGCTCGCTCGCGGAGGGGCCGGCAGCAGCGCCTGGCGTCCACGGCTGACCTCGCTCGGTCCCCGCACCGTCCTCGCCATCTGGCAGGACTTCCGCGCCGACGGCAACGACCTCTACCTGGCCAAGAGCGTGGACGGCGGCGAGAGCTTCGCCCCCGAGCAGCGGGTGGACGACGGAGGAGACGGCCCGAGCTACCAGTTCACGCCGGTCGTGGCTCCCCTCGCGAAGGGACGCGCCCTCGTGGCCTGGATCGACACGCGCTCCGGGCAACGCCGGGTCCGCATCGCGGTGGGAGCCCCTTAAAGCTCCGAGCAGCCTCAGAACTGGCCCGAGACCGAGAGACCGAGGCGCTTGGGCCCGACGCCCTTCGAGGGGCGCAGGTCGATCCACTGCACTCCCGTGCTGACGCTCCCCCCGCCGGGGAGCTGCACCACGAGGTCCGTCCGGAGCACAGCCTTCGTGAGAGACCCACCGCGCAGCAGCTGAGGGTAGTGCGCGACGCCCGCGCCGAGCACCAGGTCGAGCGCCGGGGAGAGGCGCGTGACGTGCGTGAGCCCCACCGCCCCCCCCGCGCTCTTGGGGCAGCCGAAACGCGCGACGGTGTGCAGCGTGAGGCGACCCGTAAGCGGCCGGCGCCACGCGCTTCGCGAGAAGACCGTGCCGCGCGCGCCTTGCGCGACCACCGTGTCGCGGCACAGGGGCGATAGGCCGTGCTCGAGCGGGTCGTTCTCGTCGAGGAGCGAGAGGCGTAGCGGCTGCGCGGTGAGGGGCGGATCCGGGTCGGGCACGTCGGCCCCCGCGACGGGCGCTCCTGCCGCGAGAAGCCCCCCGGCGAGCAAGAGCAGGCCGGCCACGATCCCGACGCGCCCGCCGCCGAAGCGAAACGAGACCCCTGAGCTCCTCGGCCGCATCTCCCTTTGAGTCTACCACGCGCCCTCCGGTTGCCTCGGAGGCGGAGCGCGTCGCGGCCCGGGCTACCGCGGCCGACAGGGATGATCGGGGGGCACAGGCTGGAGCACGAACGCCGGACCCTCCGCACGCAGAGGCACCTCGCGCCAGACCCGCACCAGGAGCTCGCAGTAAGGCAGCGCGTAGAGGCCGAGATCCCAGCTCCGCGCGTCCCCGAGCTCGCTCGCCCCCTGGAGCCTCGATCCCACGAGGGACAGGTGCTGCACGGCGCCGTGCAGACGGAGCTCCTCCAGCCGCACGCCGGTCCGGAGATCCCACAGCGCGACGAGCCCGCTCGCGTGGCCCACGACCAGTGTCTCCCTCGGTCCGGGGATCAGCCGCAGCACCGGAGAGCCCGCGGTCCCCCGTTCGAAGCGCGTGCGGGGCCGCCTCGCGCCGTCCTCTGCGGGCGCGAGATCGATCGTTCCGTCCTCGAAGCCGAGCGCGAAGCCCTCCTCCACCCGCGCGGCAGCGGTCAGCCCCGGCTCTCGCGTGACGCGCACCCGACGCTCCTTCGCACCTTCCGTGAGCAGGACCTCGCCCCCGCCGAGCACGCGGAGCTCCGGCGGCGAAGAGCGCACGAGCGCGGTCCTCCAAACGGGCCTGCCGCTCGTCGCATCCCACAGCCGCACGGTGCCATCGTCGCCGCTCGTCACGGCCTGGGCGCCGTCGGGACTGAAGCGCACCACCGCCACCTCTCCGCGGTGCCCCTTGAGCGCCACGGTCCGCCCGGTCGCGAGCTGGACGATCCGCACCGTGCCGTCCGAAGCGGCCACGCCGACGCGCCCACCATCGGGATGGAAGGCGAGCCAGTAGAACCGCAGCCCCTCGTGGAGGAGCACGCGGCTGCGCGTCCCGGTCCTGTTCCAGAGACGAACCGTCCCATCCTCGCCGCTCGAGACGAGCTGCGAGCCGTCGGGGCTGAAGCCTACCCCCCACACCGCCCGGCTGTGGCCTCGCAGCACCGCCCGGCACGCTCCGCTCGCGAGGTCCCAGACGCGAACGGTCCGATCCGCGCTGGCGCTCGCCAGCCACCGCCCGTCGGCGCTGAAGCTCGCCGAGAAGACGGTCCCGGCATGCCCGTCGAGCGTACGCGGCAACCGCACCCCGCGGGGGGGGCCGCCGCCGAGCTCCCACACGCGGATCGTCCGGTCCTCGCCGTACGAAGCGAGCCGCGTGCCGCCCGGGCCGAAGGCGACACCCCGGACCTTGTCCCGATGCCCGAGCAGGCGTTCTTGCTCCGCGCCCGACCGCGCGTCCCACAGGCGCACCGTGCCGTCGTAGCTGGCCGTGGCGAGACGCTGGCCGTCCGCAGCGAAGCTGACGCCCGACACCGTGTTCTCGTGGCCCCGCAGCACGCGCGTGGGAGCTCCACGCGAAACGTCCCAGAGCCGCACCGATCGGTCCGCGCCCCCCGAGGCGATGCGCCGGCCGTCGGGGCTGAAGGCCAGGCCGAGGACGCCGCCCGTGTGCCCCTCGAGCCGCGGGTCCGGCGTTCCGCCGAGCCGCCAGAGGCGCACGGTCTGGTCGTAGCTGCACGAAGCGAGCCTCGAGCCATCGGGGCTGAAGCGCACGCCGAGGACGATCGACCCGTGACCCTCGAGCTGGCGCAGGAGCACGCGCGTCTCGAGATCCCAGAGGCGGATCGACTGGTCGTAGCTCCCCGAAGCGAGCGTGCGCCCGTCGGGACTGAAGCTGACCGAGGCCACCGTGCCGCCGTGCCCCGGCAGCGCGAACGCCGGCTCCTCGGCCTCGGAACGAGCGTCCCAAACGTGCACGCGCTGATCCGAGCCGCCCCCCGCCAGCCACCGACCATCGGGGCTGAAGGCGAGCTGCCGCAGCTCCACCGCGCCCGAGCGGAGCGTGCGTCGCAGCGTCCCCGAGCGCGGCTCCCAGAGGTGGACGACCCCTTTCGCGCCGACCACGGCGAGCGTGCGCCCGTCGGGGGAGAAGACCACGCTGCGGCTCCCGCGCCCCGGCCCGCGCAGCACCCGCGCCGCCCCCGGAGCGCGCGGATCCCAGAGACGGACGAGGCCGTCCGCACCGGCGGAGGCGAGGAGCTCGCCGTCGGGCCGGAACGCGACGCCGAATACCGCCCCCTGATGCCCGACGAGGAGCTTCGCCTGACCGCTCGCCAGCTCCCAGAGGCGCACCTCTCCCGACCAGCTCCCCGAGGCGAGAAGCCTTCCGTCGCGGGAGAAGGCCAGACTCAGCACCTGGTCCGCGTGTCCGCGCAAGACGCGCCCCGCGCCCGTCTCCACCTCGAAGAGCTGGATCGTTTTGCCGTGGGTGGCGACGGCCAGCCGCCGTCCGTCGGGGGAGAAGGCCAGGTCGTGGGCCACGGAGCCGACCTCCTGCTTCCAGAGCAGCGGCTCCGCGTCGAGCTGCCGCAGGAGGGCGCGACTCGGCATCGCGTCCTCGAGCTCGAGGGAGCTTCGTAGCTTGACGCGCGCCTCGAGCGGAGCTCCACGCAAGAGCGCCAGGGTCGCGCTCCTCTGCAGCGCCTCGGCGAGGCGATGACGCGCCGAGCTCCGCTGCTCCACCGCGAGCCGCCGCTCCTCCTCGGCGGTGCGCCTGGCCCGATGGAGCGCCCAGGCCACCGTCAGCGAGGCGAGGGCCACGACGAGGAGCAGCCCCCCGGCCGCGACCGACGCGGCCCGCCGTCGCCGCCGCCGTGCGCGCGCCTTCTTCAACCCGGCCTCGAGGAAGCGAGAGACCTGGCTCGAAACGGGCGCGGGGCGTCGCTCGACCGCCCGCAGCGCGTCCTGGATGGCTTGCCCCTGCCAGACCTCCTCGTCGCGCCGCCCTCGCCTCTCCCAGAGCTCCGCCGCCTGACGGAGCTCCGCGAGCAGCGCGAAGCCCTCGCGGCTCTCCTCCACCCAGCGCGCGAGGCGGGTCCAGACCCGGATCAGCGCCTCGTGCACCAGCTCGAGCTCCGCCCGGCCCGGATCGCTCGCCGGGGCCTTGCGCACCGTCAGCAGCCGCGCCTGGACCAGGCGACGCAGGACCTCGCTCGCTCCCTCCGCGAGCCCCTCAAGCACCTCGTCCTGCGGAAGGACCCGCCGCGTCCCCTCAGCGCTCACCAGACGCAGCAGGAGCTCCCGGGCCAGCCCGACCTCGCCCGCCGACAGGCCGCTCAGCACGCTGTCGGCGTGATGCGCGAGAGCGCCGACCACGCCCCCGAGCTCGCGATAGCGCTCGCGCAGAAGGAGCCTCCGCTCCTCGTCCCGCTCCTCCCACAGCGCCTGCGCCGCAAACTGCAGGAGCGGCAGGCAGGCCGACTCGCCCCGCACGTCCGCCACCATCTCGTTTGCGAGCTCCGGGTCCTCGAAGCGGTAGCCATGCACCTCGAGCGGCCGCACGAGGAGCTCCCGCAGCGCGCTCTCGTCGGGCAGCCGAAGGAAGGTCACCCGCTCGAGGGCCTCCGCGCTCTCGGAGCTCTCCACCAGGCGGTAGAGGAAGTCGTCGCGAATCGTGAGCAGCACGCGCACCGGCGCTGCCGGATCGTCGGCCGCCGTCAAGAGGGCCTGCACGAAGCTCCGGCGCACCACTTCGTCGGCCCCCTGGGTGAAGAGCTCCTCGAGCTGGTCGACGAAGAGCACCACGCGGCTTCCCTCCCGCAGGGCGAGCCGCTGGAGCCAGAGCCCGAGCGCCGACGGCGTCTCCCGCAGCTCCTCGGCGAGCTGCCGCGCCTCCTCGGGGCTCGAGCCCGAGCCGCCCCCCGAGCTCTCGCCGTGGACCAGCCGCTCGGCGAGCGCGAGAAACGGCTCGCGGCCGGGGCGAAGGCCGAGCACCGTCCACCGACCGCTCTCGCGCAACCCCGGGATGAGGCCAGCCTGCACGAAGGAGCTCTTGCCGGCCCCGGAGGGCCCCGCGATGGTCAGCAGAGGCTCGTCGCGCAGGCGCTCGAGCAGGGCCGCCACCTCCCGCTCGCGCCCGAAGAAGCTGGCCGCGTGCCGCTCCGCGAAGGGCAAGAGCCCGCGGAAGGGGCTCGGCGCCGCGGGGGTGCTGGCTCGCCGGCCGAGGGCCGCGCGTTTCAGCGTCTCCACCACCTCCTCGGCGGAGGGCCGGGCGCTGGGCTCCGTGCTGAGGCATTGGAACATCCGTTCTAGAACGTCCGGGGGCACGGTCTCGCCGCTGCCGAGGGGTGGGCGCCCGCCGCCGAGCACGAGCTCGCGCTGACCCGAGAGCGAGGTCGCCTGGTAGGGCAGACGCCCCTCGAGCATGCGGTAAAAGATCACGCCCCAGGCCCAGAGGTCCGTCGCCGTCGTGCACCGTTCGACGCGCCACTGCTCGGGGGCCATGTAGAGCGGAGAGCCGAAGAGCGCGGTGTCGGGAACGGCCGCGGAGGCCTCCTGCAGCGCCTTGGCCAGCCCGAAGTCCAGCACGCGCAGCCGACCGTCCTTGGCCAGCATGATGTTCGCCGGCTTCAGATCGCGATGCAGGATCCCGTGCCGGTGCGCCTCGGCCAGCGCCTCCGCGATGGCCAGCCCGATGCGCACGCACTGCGCCGGGCCCAGCCGCTCCTCGCCGAGCCGCTGCTGCAGCGTGTCCCCCTCGACGTACTCGAGCGCCGCGTAGGGCTGTCCTTCGTGCTCGCCGAGAGAGTAGAGCGTCACGATGTGGGGGTGACTGAACGTGGCCGTCAAGCGCGCCTCGGAGAGGAAGCGCTCGACCACCGCCGGAGAGCCGAGACGAGCCGGCCGGATGAGCTTGAGCGCGACCTTGCGTCCGAGCTTCAGGTCCCGGGCGAGGTAGACCTCGCCCATGCCGCCCGCGCCGATCCAGCGCAGGACGAGAAACCCATCCACCGTGGTCCCGGGGGCGAAGGCCGTGGCGCGGTCGGCAACCGGCGTCGCATCGGGGCCCTCTGCCGAGCCAGCGCTCCGTGGGCCGGGCGGGGACGGCGCCTTCGAATCGGCGATGGTGGCCTTGGTCAGCGCCGAGAGCAGCCGCCGGCACTCGGGGCAGCGAGAGATGTGGCGCTCGACCTCCTCGGTGACCTCGGCCGAGAGCCGCCCGTCGAGAAGGTCCACGAGGCGATATTCGTCCAGGCAACGCAAAGGGCCTCGCGGTCGGCTGCGGAAAAACCAAGTGCCCAAGGGGGGCGAACGATTCTACGATGCATGCCTCGAGCGTTCGAGGCCGAGGATCGCCCCTGTCCACCGCAGAGACCACGCCAGCCGGCATCTCGCACGCCAGCCTCTTTCTGGCCGCGCTGCGCCCGCCGCTTCGCGAGCAGTTCGAGGCCACGCCAGCCCTCGAGGCGCGGCTGACGCAGGGCCTCGCCGCCTGCCGCGCCGCGTGGACCACCTTCTCCGTGGAACCCGACCGCTTTCTCCCCTACCTGGCCGAGCGCATCGACGACGGAACCCTGGCCGAGGAGGCCCTCGACCCGTCACGCCTCGAGGAGCTCTACCTCGCGTGCGCCTGCGCGCAGGGAGACAGCCAGGCCATCGCCTCCTTGGAGGCGCGCTTCCTGACCGGACTCGGCCCGCCCCTCCGCCGGCTGGCGCTCTCCGACGCGGCGATCGAGGAGGCGACGCAGGCGCTCCGCGAGCAGCTCTTCGTCGCGCACGGCGAGGAGCGCCCGCTCGTCGCCAGCTACTCCGGGCGGGGCTCGCTCGGGGCGTGGGTGCGCGTGATCGCGATCCGGACCGCGCTGAAGCTGCTGCGCCGAGGCCAGCGGGAGATCCCGGTCGAGGAGGAGGTGCTCCAGGCCCTCCCGCTCCCCGAGGAGGATCCGGAGCTCGGCCTGCTGAAGCGCTTCTATCGCTCCGAGTTCAAGGAAGCCTTCGCCGAGGCGCTCGCGTCGCTCCCGCCGCGCGAGCTGGTCGTCCTGCAGCAGCACTACCTGGACGGGCTCACGACCTATCAGCTCGGAGAGCTCTATCGCGTGCACCAGACCACCGTGGCGCGGTGGTTGACCAAGGCCCGCGACACACTCCTGGCGCAGACGCGCGAGACCCTCATGCAGCGCCTGCGGGTGGGGGACGAGGAGTGCGAGAGCATCCTGCGCCTCATCACCAGCCACTTCGAGATCACCCTCCAGTTTTTTCTGGACCGCTGAAGTCCCGAGATTTCCAGGCCCTGGGCGAGCCAGTCCGCGCGGTCGAAAAAAACTCTGCATCAGCGGCCCGGCTCGCGGCACTACCCCTGAAGGCCCGAACGCCTTCGCGGCAGGAACGGAGCCACGCGCTCCCCCGATCCAGGCAGGTCCCCATGAAGAACGTCTCCTCGCGTCGTCTCGCTCTTCTCCTCTTCCTCGGAACGCTCCCGCTCGCCTGCGGCAGCTCCCCCACGCCGGCCTCGCCCGACGCCGGCGGTGCGGCCGTGGGCGACAGCGCGGCCCAGGCCCCGCGCGCCGATCAACGGCTCTCGACCGACGGCGCCTCCGCGTGCCCCGGCGGCATCCCGTTCAGCGATGCCACCGGAAAGGTCGTCGTGTCCGTGAAGATCAACGGCGCCGGCCCCTACTCGGTCTTCTTCGACTCGGGCGCGCCGAGCACCGTGCTCTCCACGAAGGTCACGGGGCTCCCCGACGGGGCCACCTTCGAGCTGAAGAGCGTCGAGCTGGGCCAAGGCGTGACACTCGGGCCCGCGAAGGTCTACTCGGTGAACTTCGGCCTCGGCTCGAGCATCCAGGGCATCCTCGGCAACGACCTTCTCGAGGGCAAGTCGCTGACCATCGACTACAAGCGCAACCTGCTCCGCATCGACCCGCAGGTGGACGAGGCGGCGCTCCTGGCCTGCGCCCACGTGGCCAAGAAGCCGGTGACCCTCCCGCTGACGCGCGAGTCCGGCTACCTCTACGTGGCGGGAAGCGTGCAGGGCCTGGCCGGCCAGCTCCTCCTCGATACGGGCGCCAGTGCGGGCGGGATCTCGAAGGACGTGCTGGCGGAGTCGGGGCTGAAGAACCCCGTCGTGGAGGGACTCGAGCTCCCCATGTCCTTCGGCACGTTCTGGGCCGGCTACACCGTCGTCGGCGACATCACCCTCGGCTCGCTCGCCGTCAAGCGGCTGGCCATGTACGCGCAGCCGGACAAGATGCTCCCGCCGGCCCCGACGGGGCGCACCCTCGGTGTCCTGCCCTACCCCTTCCTCAAGCACTTCCTCGTGACCATCGACTACCCGCACGACCGCCTCCGGCTGGACCCGCTGGCCGGCGACGCGATGACCGAGAAGCCGAGCCTGTTCGGCTACGGGCTGAGCCTGTCCATCAACGCGAGCGGGCCGGTGAAGATCACGCGCCTCATCGCCGGCAGTCCGGCGGAGAAGGCCGGCCTGAAGGTGGGCGACCAGCTCGTCTCCTTCGACGGCAAGGACCCTGCCGCGCTCGCCCCGCGGGAGCGCATCCAGCTCGTACTGGCGATGCAGGACGGTGTCCCCGTCTCCGTCACCGCCAAGCGCGACGACAAGGAGACGACCTACGCGCTCGACTCGGCCGACCTCTTCGTCGGCTTTCCGTAGACCGACACGGCTGCAGGCTCGCCCGGGCCTCGCCGGACGCATGCGATTCATCGACCCGGCCGCGTCCTTCTGGCATCATCCGTTGCGTCACTCATCAGCTCCCCATTTCGTGACGCGGACCAGACGCCGGTCCCTCGGGGTGCACGCTCACACGGCGTCGACGAGAGGACCAGGCCATGCACGTCAGCATCTTCGCGCGACTTCTAACCTGCTTTCTACTGGGGCTCTCGGGCCTGGCTGGCTGCAGCAAGACCGATCCCCTCCAGCCGCCTGCAGCGGACGGCTCCGTCTCGGCCGACCGCTCCGTCTCGGGGGACGGCTCCGTCTCGGCGGACGGCTCCGAGCCGACCTTGGAGAAGGTGACCAAGGCGCTGTCGAGCAACATGTCGGGCGAGCTCTCTCTGCCCAACGGCGCCAAGATCGCCATCCCGCTCTGGGGAATTCCGGTAGGTCCGCAGGGCGGCGCGGCGATCGAGTTCTCCCTCGCCCGAAGCAAGGGTGGCGTCGCGGCACCCACGGGCGAGACCGTTGCGTCGGACACCTATACTCTCTCGCCGGGCCATTTCACCTTCGCGCGGCCGATCGAGGTCACGCTCCCGATCGTGGGCGATCCGAAGCCCGACGAGGTGCGCGTATATCGCGTGAACCCCTCGACCAAGAAGCTCGAACGCTACAGCGCGCGCTACGACCCGGCGACCAAGCTCGCTATCGTGCAGACCTACGGCTTCTCCACCTGGTTCGGCACAACGCGCGCAAACCCGTCAGCCGATGCGTCCGGGGCGTTCAAGATCACGAACACGACGAGCGACCACTGGATCAACGTTTGCGTCACCGCCCGCGAGCTCACGTTCAAGGGCCAGGAGTCCGACTTTCCCTCGACCCCCGTGGCAGCCGCACCGAGCGGAACCACCGGCTGGTCGAGCAGCATCAACTGGTACCTGCCGCAGGGGAAGTACACGCTCTGCGTCGAGTCGCAGGAGAGCGGGACGCCCACCAAGCTGCCCGGCAAGCCCGTTCACATCATCGTCCCCGACCAGATCCTGGATCAGCCGTGGACGCATAGCGCTCCCAAGACCAAGGACCTCTCCTACGGCAGCCTGCCCGGCGCGGTAGCAGGCCCCTGCGATTGCACGCCGAAGGCCACCGCCGCCGAGCATGTCTTCGACAACGGCAACGTCGGCGGCGTGTACAACCAGCCCACCACGCCGACGGTCTTCACGACAGATCGCTGCTACTTCATCTCGCGGGTGGTGACCTACCACTGGAACGGCGGCGCCGGAAAGACGCCGGGCACCGTGGCCCTCAAGAGCAGCGACGGCACGACCTACGGACCGTGGCAAGCCTCGGGAACGCCGGGGCAAGGCGGTGTGGTCAACGCCTACTGGAACTGTTACCCCTCGATGGTGCTGCCCAAGGGAACCTATACCTTCGTGGACTCCGACCCGAGCACCTGGGCCCAGAACAGCGAGACGAAGGGGGCGGGCATGGCCTGGGTCGAAGGCCTGCCGACCGACTGTCCGCCACCGCCCAGCCACTGACCGGGACGAGCGGGTTCACCACGGCCCGCCCCGCGACGTAGCGTTCGCCCCTCGGAGGTGGCACGAGCGGCCAGGTGCGCGACGCGGGTCACTGACCACCGCATCCACCGTGGTGTCCCTGCAGGCCCGGCCCCGCTCCCCGGCAACGTGCCGACATCGTTTGCGGCGCCAGAGTCGGGCGTCTGGCACTTCGCTTGGTTTTCACCGGGGCACGAACCGCATCACGGACCAACGGATCTAGGGCACCGCCTCCGACGAGCGCGGCCTGGCAGGGGACTTCCCTCGCCGGGCCACGCGGCACCTTCAGGCGCGCTGCCTCGAAGGAGGAAAGGACCATGCGTGATCGAAGGACCATTCTGGCCGCCCTCGCGTTGCTCGCCCTGCCCTCGATGGGCTGGGCCAAGGCCAGCTCCCCGCAAGCCCGGGTGCTGCAGCGCCAGAAGGCGCTCTCCGAGCAACGCTACCAGCAGGTGTGCCGCGTCGCGCTGGACAAGAACTTCCACGGGCAGGGGCTCGGGCTCTGCGAGCAGATCACCGGCCGCGCCGTCTTTCTGACGATGGCGGACGAGCTGGCGGTGCGGCACGAGCGCCAGGCCCAGGAAAACAAGCGCTGGACCAAGGCGGTGTCCGAGGCCCCGAACGCCCTGGCGCGGTGGCTGAAGAAGACCTTCACCCGGCCGGAGAACAAGATCGGCCTATATGACTTCGAGAGCCTCTGGGGTCGGTCCGGCTACTACTCCCTCTTCGACGAGCTGAAGGTCCCCGCCATGAAGCAGGCGGTGCGCGCGCTCGAGGCGGCCGGGCTCTTCGAGCTGCGCACGATCCACTTCAACGGCGACAACCGCAACGTAACCGTCCGGGAATGGACCTGCGGCGCGTGAAGCGGGCGGGCGGCTGCGGCGGAGCGGATCAGCGGCGGGCGGGGAGCGGGTTCCAGCGATGAGGCAAGAGGTCAGCGATGTTGCGAGCGGGGTG
>JADLHG010000032.1 GCA_020848905.1 Deltaproteobacteria bacterium | reverse complement strand
GCAGGTCGCCGCCCCCCTCGAGGTCAGCGTAGGCCAGGTCGGCCTTCCCCGGATCGCGGATCCAGAGGGAGGAGTAGCGCTCGCCGGGGTTGTCCCGCCGGAAACGGATGCGCTTGCCCGCCTCGCCACGCGCGACCAACGTGCCGAGGACGATGAAGCGTGCCGACTTCTTCAGCCGCACGTCCGCGCAGGGCGAGATGGTCAGCGTCATGTCCTTGGGCACCGTGAGGTCCCCCTTCACCAGGTGCGGCGTGTCCGAGCCCCAGGTCTCGCTCGACTTGAGGTAGCCCGTGTGCTCGACGGGGGCCGCGGTGCCGGCGGCGCAGCTCGAGGGGGCCGCGTCGGCGGAGACGCCCCGATCGGCCGAGCTACTGTCGGGGGTCGTTCCCCCGTCCGGAGAGGTGCTGCTGCTCGAGTTGCAGGCCAGGCCGAGCAGGCCGGCCGAGAGCACGCCGAGAGCGTAGCTGGTCATTCTTCGCATGGTTGTTTTCCTCATCCTTGATCGTCCTGGTAGTTCGCCTTGAGGCGCTGAATCACCGCCGGGTCGGCAAGGGTGGTCGTGTCGCCGAGGGCCCGGCCCTCCGCGATGTCCCTGAGCAGCCGTCGCATGATCTTTCCCGAACGGGTCTTGGGGAGCTCTGCCGTGAATAGCACCTTCTTGGGCTTGGCGATGGCGCCGATCTTCTGCGCCACGTGTTCCCGCAGCTCGTCCGCCAGGTCGTCCGGGTGCTGCGCGCCGTCGCGCAGCGTGACGAAGGCGGCGATGGCCTGCCCCTTCAGCTCGTCGCTGATGCCGACGCAGGCGGCCTCGACCACGCTCGGGTGCGCCACGAGCGCGCTCTCCACCTCCATGGTGCCCACGCGGTGGCCGGCGACGTTGATCACGTCGTCCACCCGGCCGAGCAGCCAGAGGTAGCCGTCGGGGTCCCGCTTCGCGCCGTCGCCGGTGAAGTAGATCTCCTTGCCGAAGCGCGACCAGTAGGTGCTGACGTAGCGGTCGTGGTCGCCCCAGATCGTGCGCAGCATGGCGGGCCAGGGGCGGCGCAGCACGAGGAGGCCCCCGCCGTGCGGGACGGAGTGGCCGTTTCCATCCACCACGTCCGCGGAGATGCCGGGGATCGGGTGCGTGGCCGAGCCGGGCTTGCAGGTCGTGACCCCCGGCAGAGGCGAGATCATGATCATCCCCGTCTCGGTCTGCCACCAGGTGTCCACCACCGGGCAGCGCCCGCCGCCGATCACGTCGCGGTACCAGACCCAGGCCTCGGGGTTGATCGGCTCGCCGACGGTGCCGATGAGGCGCAGCGACGAGAGGTCGTGCTGGTCGGCGTACTGCCGTCCCCAGCGCATGAAGGTCCGGATCGCGGTCGGCGCGGTGTAGAACTTCGTGACGCCGTACTTCTCGATGAGCTCCCAGAAGCGATTGCGATCGGGCCAGTCGGGGGCTCCCTCGTACATCAGGACCGTGGTGCCGCAGGCCAGCGGCCCGTAGACCACGTAGCTGTGGCCGGTGATCCAGCCGATGTCGGCGGTGCACCAGTAGACGTCGTCGGGCTGCAGGTCGAAGACCCACTCGGTGGTGCTCTGCACGCCGACCAGATAGCCGCCCACGGCGTGCGCGATCCCCTTCGGCTTGCCCGTGGACCCGGAGGTGTAGAGGCTGAAGAGGAGCTCCTGCGCGTCCATCGGCTCCGGCTCGACGAAGCGCGGGGCGTCCTGCATCAGCCGGTGGTACCAGTGGTCGCGCCCCTCGTGGAACTCCATCGGGAAGTCGCCACGCTTCACCACGACCACGTTCTTCACCGTCGGTGCGTGGCGCAGCGCATCGTCGGCGATGCGCTTGAGCTGCAGGATCTGGCCGCGGCGATACCCTCCGTCGGCGGTGATGAGGAGCTTGGCTTGCGCGTCGTTCATGCGGTCGGCGAGCGACTCGGCCGAGAAGCCGGCGAAGACTACGCTGTGGATCGCGCCGATACGGGCGCAGGCCAGCATGGCGATCGGGAGCTCGGGGATCATCGGCAGGTAGATCCCGACGCGGTCCCCCTTCTCGACGCCGAGGCGCTTCAGCACGCCCGCGAAGCGGTTCACCTCGCGGTGCAGGTCGAAGTAGGTCAGGGTTCGCGCGTCCCCGGGCTCCCCCTCCCAGATGATGGCGGCGCGGTTTCTCGTCGGTCCGGCGAGGTGGCGGTCCAGGCAGTTCACGGTCGCGTTGAGCTTGCCGCCGACGAACCACTCGGCGTCGGGGGGCTGCCAGTCGAGGACCCGGTCGAAGGGTTTCTGCCAGGAGAGGAGCCGGGCCCGCTCGGCCCAGAAGCCCTCGAAGTCCCTCTCCGCGTGGTCGTAGAGCGCGCGCCCCTGCACCCGCGCCGTCTTCGCGAACTCGGGGGGCGGGGGAAACTCGCGGTCCTCGGTCAACAGCACGTCGATGGCGGGCTTGTCAGTCACCGGAAACCTCCTTGCGGCACCCTCGGGTGTTCGTTCGGTCGTTCGAGCCAATTCTGCCGGCCGCGAGCTCCCGGTCGGCGGGGTCGCGTGCCTTCACGTCGGAGGTGGGGAGGAATCAGTGCCCGCGCGGCGTGGCCGACGTCTGCGGTCCGCTCCCCAGCGCGACGGCCCGGCGCGGTGGCGCGAGCTCGAGATTCTCCTCGAGGAACGCCTCGAGCCCGACGCGCGCCTCGTCGTCTCGCATCTGGACCGGAGGGTGCTTCATGGTCCAGGAGCAGACGGGCAGGAGCGGGCCGCCGAGTCCTCGGTCGAGCGCCAGGCGCGCGCAGCGCAGGGCGTCGATCGCCACCCCGGCGCTGTTCGGCGAATCCTCGACGCTCAGCCGCAGCTCGAGGTTCATCGGGACGTCGCCGAAGCCGCGCCACTCGAGGCGGAGGAAGCAGACCTTGTTGTCCTTTTGCCAGGGCACGTAGTCCGAGGGGCCGATGTGGATGTCGTCCTCGGGAAGCCGCGTGCCGAGCTGCGATTGCACCGACTCGGTCTTCGAGATGCGCTTGGAGATGAGGCGGCTCTCCTCGAGCATGTTCAGGAAGTCGGTGTTCCCGCCGGTGTTGAGCTGGTAGGTGTGCTCGAGCTTCACGCCGCGGTCGGAGAGCAGGCGCGCCAGGTTGCGGTGCACGATGGTGGCGCCGAACTGGCTCTTGATGTCGTCGCCGACCACGGGGATGCCGCGCAGGCGGAAGGCCTCGGCGTAGTGCGCGTCGGAGGCGATGAAGACCGGCACGCAGTTGACGAGCGCCACGCGGGCCTCGAGGCAGGCCTCGGCATAGTGGCGCACGGCGGCCTCGGAACCGACGGGGAGGTAGCAGACCAGCACCTGGGCTCCGGTGCGCTTCAGCACCTCGGCCACGTCGCGGGCGGGTCGGTCCGCGGCTCGGAAGGCCTGCCGCTCCGGGTAGCGCGCCATGTGCGGCGCGATGCCGTCGAGGATGGGGCCCATCTCCACCGTGACGCCCCAGTCCGGGAGCTGCTCCTGGAAGACCGTGGTGCAGTTCGGGGGGGCGAAGATCGCCTCGTGCAGCGGGCGGCCCACCTTGCGCTCGTCCACGTCGAAGGCTGCGACGGGGCGAATGTGCTCCACGCCGTAGCGCCCCACCATGGGGTGCAGCAGGCCGGCCGCCTCGTCGGGCTGGCGGCCCGCGTAGTAGGACAGGCCCTGCAGGAGGGAGCTGGCGCAGTTGCCCACTCCAGCGATGGCGAGGCGGATCTCGGGCATGGGGTACTCCTAACGGCTAAGGGATAATCCGAAGACGCTAGCCGACGGGGGCGGGGGTTGCAATGGGCTACGTCACAGCGCGGCGTGAGGAAGCGGAGGGAGTAGCCCATCCGGCCGGGCCTGGGTCCTTGCCAAGGTGCGCGCGCGCACATATGAAGGAGGCCCCTCATCAGGACGCGTGCGCGATGGACGAGAAGCCACAGAAGTCGAAGCGGCTGGCCGGGACCGGGCTCCGGCTGGCGGCGAAGTTGATGGAGACGCCGGGGACGGGCGCGCTGCTCTACCGGGTCGCGGCGAAGCAGCTCGGCCTCGACCGGCTTCGCACGGCGCAGGTCCCTGGGCACGCGCCGCTCTACATCCCGCTGCACCGGCGGCGCGACGGGGAGGGCTGAGATGGCACCCTGGCGCACGGCGGCGGAGTTCCAGGCCGCGTATCGGACGGGAGAGACCACGCCCACGCGCGTGGCGGAGCGCGTGCTCGAGGCGGTCGCGGCCTCCGAGGCGCGGCGACCGGCGATGCGCATCTTCATCGCGCAGGCGCGGGGCGATCTGCTCGCGCAGGCGCGGGCGGCGACGGAGCGCTGGGCGCGGGGAGAGCCGCTCTCTCCGCTCGACGGCGTGCCGGTGGCGGTGAAGGACGAGTTCGATCAGCTCGGCTATCCGACGACGGTCGGGACGCGCTTTCTCGGTGGTGCCCCGGTGACGACGGAGGCGACGCCGGTGGCGCGGTTGCGGGCGGCGGGGGCGCTGCTCATCGGCAAGGCCAACATGCACGAGTGCGGCCTTGGTGCGACCGGGATCAATCCGCACCACGGGGCGGCGCGCAATCCCTACGCGCCGGAGCACATCACGGGGGGCTCGTCGAGCGGACCGGGAGCGGCGGTCGCGGCGGGGCTCTGTCCGATCGCGCTCGGGGCCGACGCGGGGGGCTCGATTCGCATCCCGGCCGCGCTCTGCGGGGTGACGGGGCTGAAGCCGACCTTCGGGCGCGTCTCGGAGGTGGGAGCGGCGCCGCTCGTCTGGTCCCTGGCGCACGTGGGCCCGCTCGCGGCCACCGTCGCCGATGCCGCGCTCGCACTGTCCGTGATCGCGGGGCCGGACGAGGGGGACTCGAACACCTGGGGCCAGCCTCCCTTCACGCTCGACGGGCTGGATCGGGGAGTGGAGGGGCTGCGCGTGGGGATCTGCTCGAGCTGGTGGGCCAAGGCCACGCCGACGGTGCAGGAGGCCGCGCGCCGGGGCGTCGCCCACCTGGAGGCCGCCGGAGCCACGGTGAAGGAGATCGGCATCGAGTATCTGGAGTGGGTCTCGCCGGTCGGGTACGTGACGATCGGCGTGGAGATGGCCTCCTCGCAGTACGAGAACCGGCTCGCGCACCGTGAGGAGCTCGGTTCCGACCTGCGGTTGCTCCTCGGGCTCGCGTCGCAGGTGCTGGCGGTGGACTATGTGCGCGCGCAGCGCCTGCGCTCTCTCATCGCGGCCAGCTTCGCGCGGGCCCACGAGGAGGTCGATCTCATTGCGACCCCGACGACGGCGTGCACCGCGCCCGTCATCCGGCCCGACGCCGAGCTCTGCGGCGAGAGCGACGACGCCGTGACCGAGGCGCTTACGGCCTACACCTTCCCGGCGAACCTGGCGGGGCTTCCCGCGGCGAGCGTGCCGGTGGGTTACGACGGAGCCGGGCTGCCGGTGGGGCTCCAGCTCATCGGGCGGCCCTGGGAGGAGCTCACGGTGGCGCGCGGAGCGCTGGCCGTCGAGGCGCGCGTGGAGCGGCGTCGGCCCACGGTCTGCTACGACCTCTTCTGACGCGCCCGCAGCCGGGCCTCGGCCGTAGGAGCGAGGATGTGCGCGCGGGTGGGTGGACCGGCCAGCCGGCCCGTCCGCCTGGTCCGGACAAGGGGGATTTTCCGCGGGGTCGTCGTGGTACAATTCGACGTGGTCCATCGCTCGAGGAGCTCCAGCACATGCACGGCGGCCGCACGTCTCCCGGGGCAGGGATGAGGATCTGCCCTCGCTGTCACAAGCGAGTCCCCGACAGCGCCATCTATTGTCCCGAGGACGGCACCGCGGTCGCCGTCGACCACGACCCTCTCATCGGCTGGGTCATCCTCGAGCGCTACGAGGTGCTCGACCGCATCGCCGTGGGGCGCACGGGGACCATCTACCACGCGCGACACGTGGGGCTCGACCACTCGCTCGTGGTCAAGGTCTTCCACCGGGAGATCTGCGAGGACGGCTCGCTCTCGCGGCGGCTCCGGCAGGACGCGACGCTCGTGGCCCAGATGGGGAGCCCGAGCGTGGTGCGCTTGAGCGACATCGGCCTTACCCAGGAGGGGCGGATCTTCGTCGCCATGGAGCTCGTGGAGGGGGATCCCCTCGACGGAGTGCTGGCGCTGGAGGGACGTTTCTCCGAGGCCCGCGCGGCGGCGGTGGTTTCGCAGCTCGCCGACGCGCTCGGCGAGGCGCACGCGGCGGGGCTCGCCCACGGCGATCTGCGCCCGCGCAACGTGGTGCTCCAGCGCCGGCGGGACCGGGATCTGGTCAAGCTCTTCGGGCTGGAGACGGGGCGCCTGATTCAGGTGCAGCTCGGCAATCGCGACGGGCGGGTCGCCCCCGACCCGAGGTACATCTCCCCCGAGCACAGCCGCGGGTACGCGTTCGACGGTCGCAGCGACACGTATTCGCTCGCGCTCCTCGCGATGGAGATGGTGACGGGGACGCCGCCCTTCAACTCGATGGACCGGGACGTCGAGCCCGAGATGCTGGTGGACCGGCTGACGGCCGCGTCGCCGCACTTCGCCGCGGCCATCGCACGGGCGCTCCATCCGGAGCCCGTCCACCGCTACCCGAGCGTGCAGGACTTCGCCAAGGCCCTGCGAGGGCGGGCGATCGCCCGCACGCCCACGGGGCAGTACGGCGACGATTCGACCCGACCGGTGCGACCTGCTCTGCGCGCCGTGACGCCGCTGCCGCCCGAGCCGCAACAGGGGCGGGTGCAGGTCATCGTGACCGGTAACGACCAGGGGGGGATGCGTGCGCGCGTCGTGGACCAGGCGCACCGCACGACGAGCGATGGGGGCGGACTCGACGCGCAGCCGACGACCTTGAACATGCGCGAGGGCCTGGACCTGCTGAAGACGCAGGTTCCGCCGAGCGGGTCGCCTCCGGCGGTCGAGGCGCCGCATCGAGCGCGCCGGAGCACCGCGCCCGCGCAGACCATCGTGCGTGGCAACAACGTGCCCGAGGCGCTGGTGCCGAGCCTCTATTCCGCGAACACGCTCATCCCGGGGACCCCCGCGAGCGAAGAGGTCTTCGAGGCGGCGGCGGCGCTGCGGGAGATGGACGACGGCTGGAACGATCCGACGCCGACAGGCTTCCGCGCGGATTCCCCGACGCCGGTGGTCTCGGTGACGCCCCTCCCCGACTCGGCGAGCGCGGCGGGCGAGGTCGAGACGCGGCGCCCCTCCGAAGAGGTGAAGGTCGGAGAGCCGGCCACGATGGTGGACCCGTCGGCGGGAATCGACGCCGAGGAGGCGCGGGGATCGCACGGCGAGGCGGCGCCGCAGGCGGCGTTGTCCGCGTTGCCCGCCTTGCAGACGGTCCCGCTCGAGCTCTCGGACCTGGCTCCGGTGTCCACGGGCGAGGAGGCGCTTCTCGCGGAGAACGCGACCCTCGGCGAGGCCGTCGCGACCGCGCTGGCCGAGCCGGCGGCGGACGATCGCCACGCCGAGCTGGGACGCTTCGAGGAGGACTACCGGGACGCGCCGCCCGCGCCTTCTTTCGAGCCCGCGATGGACGCGCCGCTTCAGCCCACCGCGACGGAACGGGTGCGGCCCGCGCTCCTCGACCTCGAGTACGAGCCGCCGAAGAGGCGGGTGCCGAGCTGGGTCTTCGGCGCGGCGGCGGCCGTGGCGGCGGGCGCGGTCGCTCTGGCGATCGTGCTCGGGCGCGGCGGCGGAGATCGACCGGCCGTGGAGGCGCCGCTGCGACTCTCCATCGCCACGAACCCGCCGGGTGCGACGGTGTTCGTGGACGGGCGAGACACGGGGAAGACGACGCCCACCGCCGTGGATGTTCCGGGCGGACGGGACGGCGCGGGGCAACCCGTTGTCACGCTGAAGCTCGCCGGGCACCTGGATACGGTCGTGCGGGTCACCGAGGCGCAGATCCACGGCGCGGGGCAGGATGGCACGGTGAAGATCTCGTCGGGGCTCACTCCGCTGCCCGCGAGCAAGCCGCCCGCGACGGGGACGGCCGCCGGGACCGCCGAAGGGGCGCCGCCTGCGCGCGCGTCGTCTCCCGAAGCCGTGCCTTCGGCCCCCGTGGCGGGTGAGCGAGAAGCGGGGGCTGCGGCGCGGGCGCGACCCACGGGGCGAGCGACGCTGAAAACCCCGGCGACGGGTCGTCCCGCGCGGGGGAGCGCTGCCGCGGCGCAGCCTGTAGCGGGGCAGCCAGCGTCGGCGGACGAGCCGAAGGCTCCCGGGAGCGGCGCCGACAAGCCCGCGCCCGCCGGGGAGGGCAAGGGCCCGGGCAGCGGAGAGCACGTGCCCGACGGGCCCGTCGTGGGGAGCGGGAGCAAGGCCGACGAGCCGGGCAAGGACAAGCCCGCGGCCAAGGCGCCCGAGCCGCCCGCAGCGAAGGCGCCCGAGCCTCCCGCCGCGAAGACGCCCGATCCTCCAGCGGCCAAGGAGCCGACGCCGGCGAAGCAGCCCGCTAAGACGGGGATCAAGCGGCCTACCTGGGCGGATTAGGGACACCCCCTAGCAGGACCAGCCGGGGCCGCACGCCTCCGTGTCGGTCCCGGCGGCGCATTCGGGCTCAGTCGCCGCAGGCGTAGCTGCGGGTTTCGACCGAGGTGCGCGAAGTGCCCCCGTAGCCGCGGTAGGTGCTCTCGATGCGCGTGGGCAGGCCCGTTCCGTTGTAGGTCGTCAGAAGGAGCGAGTCCCATCCCTGGGCGAGGTCGCGCCGCACGCCACGCAGGACCTCTCGGCCTGCCTCGTCGTAGGCCACGATTTGCCGCCTCGCCTCGGAGCCCGCGCCGGAGATCGTCTCCGTCGCGCGGCCTTGTCCGTCGTAGCGAAAGGTCTGGAGTCCGAGCTCCTCGCCGGGGGCTGAGGCTCGCGCCGACCACTCGCGCACGAGCAGACCCGTACCCGCATCGTGCCGGCGATAGAGGCTGCCTTCCGGCACGGGGTCGGCGAGGTCCGGCGGCACCACCCCCGGCCTCTGAACGAAGCGGCCGGCCGCCCCGATCTGCCCGGCGAGCGTGTGCTCGCTGGCCTGACCGGTCTCGTCGTACCGCCAGGTCTGGCGCTCCAGCACCTGATCGTCGTGGCGCAACTCGCGCGCGTTGAGCTGCCCGCTCCGGTCGTACACGAAGGAGAGTTCGCGCACGTACGTCGATCCATCCTCGCCCGGGACCTCGATGCGGTCGCTGATCACCCGCCCCGCCTGCAAGGCGCGGCGACGAACGATGTGTCGCGGGCTCTCCCCGCCCTCGGCGGTGGTCGCCGGCTGCGTCGTCGCCTCCTCGCGAACCATGCGGCCGGCCGCGTCGTACGAGATCGCGACGCGGACGCGCCCCCCGGGGCGAACCGCCGCGAGCCAGGGACCGCCGGGTCCGAAGTGTCCGTAGCTCGTGCCCTCCAGGCCCCCGAAGTAGCGATAGGAACCGTACGAGCAGTACGCACAGGCGTAGTACATCGCGCCGAGGCCGCGGCTGTAGAGCGCATCCTCGTCGACGGCGGGCGGATACCCGCTCGACGCCTGGCCCTTGGAAGGAGCGAGCCACCCGACCCGGTATGCGGCCTCCGCGTAGCCCTCGAAGAGAGAGGTACGGAGCGGCCGGCAGCTCGACGCCTCGGCGGGAGCAGACGAGGCGCGTCGCACCACGTCGTCGAGCTCGACCAGCGGGGACGACGGGCCCGGCGTCTCGAGCGTGACCGTGCGCTCGGCCATCGTACCCGTGGGAAGCCACCGCCAGTCGACCCGGGCCAGCGCCCGTCCGTCTACGCTCCGTAGCATGCTGCTCGGCCGTCCGCCGTCGTCGTAGCCCCAATGCACCTCGTGCAGGGCCGCGCGGGGGCCGCTCGTGGTGGCCGCGCCGTGGACCAGCCTCCCCGCGGGAGCGTACTTCCAGGTATAGCGCGTGACCTGGCCGTGGCTCCCCGTCTCGCGCCGCTCGACCAGGCGCCCCTCGTGCCACACCTGATCGACGTGCGTGAAGCCCCCTGGATAGGTGAGGCGCTGCGAGAGCAGATGCCCGGCCGAGTCGTAGCGGCGCGCGTAGACCTGCCCCACCCGCCCCTGGGCGACGGTCTGCATCTCGAGCGCTCTGCCCGTCGCGTCCAGCAGGTAGCGGGTACGGGAGAGCTCGACCCCACCCGGGCCCCGCGATACGACGGAGAGCAGCCCCGCCTCGCGTTCGTACGTCACCTCGCTGTTGACCGTCCCGTCCGCGTCCGTGTCGTACCGGACCTGCGCGAGTCGGCAGGCGCCCCCGACCACGCCCGCCTCGCTCGGCAGAAGCGGCGTCTCTGCAAAGGCCGCCGCTCGCGGCAGGCAGGGCATGCGCGGCGCGACGCCCCCCTGGCCGTAAGATGATCCGCCTCCCTTCGGCGGGAGCACCTCGCTGTCGGTCTCGTCCAAGGGTGGGCGGCCACACGCGGTGAGCGAAGGGCCGGCTGCGAGAATCGCGGCGAGAACCACGAATGCCGCCCCTGCGGGCACCGGGTGGCCCGAGGCAGTCTCCATGCGATGAAATAGGTCGAGCATCAGGCGTCTCCCGAAGAAGTTCCCTCCATTGTGGCAGCTTGGAATGAGTCGCGTATCGCTATTATATGGACGATACAGTACTGAATACCGATATTATCGTCCGGGGGGGGGCGTTTTGCCGCGGCAGCCAGCGCGGCCTATGATGGGGTCATGCCCGAGACCGACGTGATCATCCGGGAGGGGGCGGTGCTCCTCTACCGCCTCTTCGAGGTGGCCGACGAGATAGATCTCGAAGCGGCGGAGGCGCGGCTCTCGGCGCTCGCTCCGCCCCGACGGCTGCGTTTCGCGCGGGTCGCGCCGCGGCACATCCAGCTCGCCAATCCACCAGTGGCGGTGGCGCTGCCCAGCGTGTCGGTGCCCGTGCTCGGCACGCCCGCCGCGGTGGGGGTCGAGGCGCGCGTTTACGACTACGGGGCGATCAGCGTCCGGCTCTCGGTACCGCTCGACGGCTGGACGCTCGCGCGCTTGCACGAGGCGGGGCACACGCTCGGCAGTGACCCGGCGATCGACGAAGCCGCCACCCGGATGCTCGAGACGCTGCTCTTCAACCTGAAGGACGCGGTGCGGGGGGCGCACCCGTGGGACTGCACCGAGGACTACACGATCTTCTTCATCACGGGGCTCTCACCCGAGCTGAGCGCCGACGAGCTCCTCGGTCGCATCGACGTGGTGCCGCTTTTGCTCGGGGAGGGTCCAAAGAGCCGGCTGAGCGCCCAGGAGCGGGAGGACGTGCTCAAACACCGGCTCTCCTACGGGCAGGACGACCTCACGATCCTGGACTGGAACGCGGCGCTGGTCTACGAGCCGTCGGGCGAGGTGGACCTGCCCGACATCCTCGAGTACGCGACCTCGCAGCTCCTCGAGCTCCGCTACTACGACGACCTGCTCGACCGCGAGCTGGACCGGATCTACGAGAAGGTGGCCCTCGGGAGCCGGGCCTGGAACCCGCTCTTGCCGAACCGCCAGGCGGGGCTGGCGCGGCAGATCACGCTGCTCCTGGTGGAGGTCACCGAGATCACCGAGCGCATCGAGAACAGCCTGAAGGTGATCGACGACCTGTACCTGGCCAAGGTCTACCGCGCCGCCGTCGAGCGCTTCCGCATCCCCCGCTGGCAGTCGAGCGTCCAGCGCAAGCTCGCCCTCGTGCAGTCGGTGCACCAGCTCGTGATGGATCAGATCCGCTCCAGCCGCTCGCTCCTGCTCGAGGCGGCGATCGTGGTGCTGATCGTCGTGGAGCTGGTCCTCGCGCTCTGGAAGGCGCGGCACTGAGGCCGCGGGAGGGTGCTCGCGCGCGGTTTGTGGTACACCGGGAGCGTGAGCTCGCAGGGGCTTCCGGGCGCAGTCGCCGGTAGAGGGCGACGTATCGGTGCGCGGCATCGGCCGTGGGCCGCGCTCCTCCTTGCTACGGCGTGCCTCGGGGAGGCCGGCTGCCACACCATCTTCCGCTTCGCCGCCTCGTCGGCGGACGGCGCGCCTCCGGGGCAAGAGGCCGGTCCGCAGAGCGACGGAGGGGCGGGGTCCGACGCAGTCGCCGACGGAGGTGGCGAGGCGCGGCCGACCGATGCCCACGCGACCGACGTCCTGCCGCCCGACGCCAGCTCGCCCCTCTGCCGCCGCTGCGAGCTCGCTGCGAGCACCGGCTGGCAGCTCAAGTGCACCGGGCCCGACGCCACGCGCATCACCCTCGGCCCGATAGGCGCGATCGGGAGCCAGCAGCTCCTGGAGCTGCACCTAGGCCGGGCGTCGTGCAACCGGGTCGAGGTAGACCTCGAGCTCTGCGATCCGGCCGGTGAGATGGTCCTGAACCTCGGGGACTCGCCCGGAAACGACGGTTTCGGCGGGGACGACGGCCGGCGCAGCAACGACAGCGAGCTGGAACTGCGGTGCAATAGCGGGCCGAGCTCGTGCGTGATGGCGATCTATGGCAACGACTACGCGACCGGCGGGAGCCCCTCGCCGCTCGTGCCACCCCTGTCGGGCTTCGTGTCGCTCGCCGGCTGTGGCAAGTATCGGCTTCAGGTCCGGCACAACCGGATCGAGGCCTTGCGGCTCGTCGGCGGAGTCGCCTCGTCGCTGAAGGCGGTGGCTCCGGCGCCGCTCCCCGGGGCGCGCCCCTGCTCGATCTTCTGCCTGTTCCAGGAGGACGAGGAGGCGGGTGCCGCCGATCCCGGGGCGCTCGCCGGAGATGGCGACCTCTACCTCGGCCTCAATCGCGCGGTGAGTCTCGTCAACGCGAGCCGCGTGGGGGCGGGTGTCACCGGCGCGGTCGTGACTATCTACTGACCGCGCGAGGCGGCGGCCGATCGGAGGTAGGCTTCGATCCCCGCCGCCGCTCTGCGTCCGTCGGCGAGAGCCCAGACCACCAGCGACGGGCCGCGCGAGAGGTCACCCGCGGCGAAGACGCCGGGTTCGCTCGTCGCGCCGTCGGGCCCGACGGTCACGTTTCCGCGCGCGTCGCGGGCGAGCGCAAGCTCCTCGAGCAGGCCGCGCGGCTCGGGCCCCACGAAGCCCATCGCGAGGAGCACGAGCTCGGCGGGGAGCCGCTCCTCCGAGCCGGGGACGGGATGCGGGCGGCCGTCCTCCCAGCTCACGCGTGTCGTGCGCAGGTGGGTCACGCCGGCTGCATTCCCTTCGAAGGCCACCGTCGAGAGGGCGAAGGCCCGCACGGCGCCCTCCGCGTGCGAGGTCGAGCTCCGGAAGACCAGAGGCCACTCTGGCCAGGGGTTCTCCGCGCGTCGCCTCTCGGGGGGCTCGGGGAGAAGCTCGAGCTGCAGCACCCGGCTCGCCCCCTGGCGGACCGCGGTGCCCACGCAATCCGCGCCGGTGTCCCCGCCGCCGATCACGACCACGGCCTTGCCCTGGGCCGAGATGGGCGCTTCGTCGGAGAGCGCGTCGCCGGCCACGCGGCGGTTCTGCTGGGTGAGGAAGTCCATCGCGAAGTGAATCCCGGGGAGCTCGCGCCCCGGGACGGTCAGGTTTCGTGGCTGACGCGCTCCCATCGCGAAGAGCAGGGCGTCGGCCTCGCGTCGCAGAGTCGCCACCGGCAGCGTGCCCCCCACCTCCACGCCGGTGACGAACTTCACCCCCTCCGCCGCGAGCTGCGCCAGGCGCCGGTCGAGCAGATCCTTTTCGAGCTTGAAGTCCGGGATCCCGTAGCGCAGCAGGCCCCCCAGCCGGTCGTCGCGCTCGAAGACCGTTACCGCGTGCCCCGCCCGCGCGAGCTGTTGCGCCGCAGCGAGCCCCGCGGGCCCCGAGCCGACGACGGCGACGCGCCTGCCGGTCGAAGTCTGCTTCGGCAGGGGTTCGGCGAGCTCGCCGTGCAGGACGTGATCCCCGAGAGTGCGCTCGACGAGCTTGATCGTGACGGGGCTCTCCTCGAGGTTCAGCACGCAGGAGGCCTCGCACGGGGCGGGGCAGACGCGCCCCGTGATCTCGGGGAAGTTGTTCGTGGCGAGCAACCGCCGCGCCGCCTCGTCGAGACGCCCGCGATAGAAGAGGTCGTTCCACTCCGGGATGAGGTTCCCGAGCGGGCAGCCCGAGTGGCAGAAAGGGATGCCGCAGTCCATGCAGCGCGAGGCCTGCGCCTGCACCTCGGCGAAGGGGGAGGGGAGGGTGACCTCGCGGTAGTCGCGCACCCGTTCGGCCACCGGGCGCTCGCCCTCCTTGACCCGCGTCACCTTCAGGAAGCCGCGCGGGTCACCCATGCCCGACCACCTGAAGGTGCGGCTTCCGCTCGGCGAGCACGCGCTTGTAGTCCACCGGCAGCACCTTCACGAGCGCGCTCTGCACGCCCCCCCAGTTGGTCAAGAGCCGCGCTCCCATCGGGCTGCGCGTGTAGGCCACGTGCTCGACGATGAGCGCGCGCAGCTCCTCGAGCTCTTCCGGGTCGGTGACGGGGCCGAGCTCCACCATCTGGGTGTTCGCGCGCCGCGCGAGGCTTCGCTCCTCGTCGAGGACGTAGGCCAGCCCGCCGCTCATCCCCGCCGCGAAGTTGCGCCCCGTCGGGCCGAGGACGAGCACGAGCCCGCCGGTCATGTATTCGCAGCCGTGGTCTCCCACCCCCTCCACCACGGCCACCGCGCCGCTGTTGCGCACCGCGAAGCGCTCGCCGGC
Organism: Deltaproteobacteria bacterium; assembly: GCA_020848905.1. Taxonomy (NCBI): domain Bacteria; kingdom Pseudomonadati; phylum Myxococcota; class Myxococcia; species Deltaproteobacteria bacterium. Next base: position 61,789 of record JADLHG010000032.1, on the reverse strand, counting down.
GATCCCCGAGAAGAAGGCCTTACCGGCGGTCGCGCCGTAGAGCACGGCGTTGCCCACGATCACGTTCTCCTCGGGGGCGAAGCGGCTACCGTGCGGAGGCCAGACGGCGAGCAGCCCTCCCGAGAGACCCTTCCCCACCCCGTCGTTGGCCTCTCCCTCGAGGAGGAGACGCAGCCCGCGCACGGCGAAGGCCCCGAAGGTCTGCCCCGCCGTGCCGTGGGCTCGCACCGTGATCGTTCCGTCGGGGAGCCCCTCCGCGCCGCGGCGCCGCGCGACCTCGCCCGAGAGCATGGCCCCCACCGCTCGGTCCTGGTTCGTCACGCGCACGTCGATGGTGACGGCCGTGCCCCGTTCGAGCGCGGGGCGCGCGCGCTCGAGGAGCGTGTGGTCCAGCACCCGCGACAGCCCGTGGTCCTGCGGCTCGACGGCGCGGCGCGGACCCGCGGGCGGTGCCACGAGCACCCGCCGGAAGTCGAGCGTGCGGGCCTTCTCGTGGGGCAGGCTCGCTCGCGGCGCGATGCAGTCCGTGCGGCCGACCATCTGGTCCACGGTGCGAAAGCCGAGCTCGGCCATCACCCGGCGGAGCTCCTCGGCCACGAAGAAGAAGTAGCGGATCACGTGCTCCGGCTGCCCCGAAAAGCGGGCCCGGAGCGCGGGGTCCTGCGTGGCCACGCCGACCGGACAGGTGTTCAGGTGGCACTTGCGCATCATCACGCAGCCCGCCGCCACGAGCGGCGCCGTGGCGAAGCCGAACTCCTCCGCCCCGAGGAGCGCGGCGAAGGCCACGTCGCGGCCGGTCCGGAGCTGGCCGTCCACCTGCAGGCGGACGCGCCCGCGCAGGCCGTTCAGCATGAGCACCTGCTGCACCTCGGCGAGTCCGAGCTCCCACGGGCCTCCGGCGTGCTGGATCGACGAGAGGGGCGAGGCACCGGTGCCGCCGTCGTGCCCGGCGACGTAGATCGCGTCGGCGTGGGCCTTCGCCACCCCCGCGGCGACGGTCCCGATCCCCGCCTCGGCCACGAGCTTCACCCCGATGGAGGCGCTCGGGTTGACGCACTTCAGGTCGTAGATGAGCTGAGCCAGATCCTCGATCGAGTAGATGTCGTGGTGCGGGGGCGGCGAGATGAGTGTCACGCCCGGCGTGGAATGCCGCACCCGCGCGATCACGGCGTCCACCTTGTGCCCCGGGAGCTGGCCCCCCTCACCGGGCTTGGCGCCCTGGGCGATCTTGATCTGCAGCTCGGTGGCGTTGACGAGGTAGTGGGTGGTCACTCCGAAGCGCGCGCTCGCCACCTGCTTGATCGCGCTGCGCCGCGAATCGCCGCGCGCGTCCGGCACGAAGCGCGCCGGGTCCTCGCCCCCCTCGCCGCTGTTCGACCGCCCGCCGAGGCGGTTCATCGCCACGGCCAGGGTCTCGTGCGCCTCCTTGCTGATGCTGCCGAAGGACATGGCGCCGGTGCAGAAGCGGGCCACGATGCGCTCGGCGGGCTCCACCGCGTCGAGCGCGACCGAGGGGAGCTGCGGTGCGAAGTCCCAGAGCGCGCGCAGCGTGACCGGGCGATCGCCCTGCTCGTTCACCGAGCGTGCGAAGGCCTCGTAGCTCGGCGCGTCCTCGAGGCGCACCGCCTTCTGCAGCGCGGCCACCGTCTCGGGCTGCCAGAGGTGGCGCTCCCCCTCGCGACGCCACGCGTAGCGTCCGCCCGGCTGGAGCTCCGGAGCCTCGGCGGCGGCGAAGGCCTCGGCGTGCCGGGCCAGCGTCTCGTGCGCGATCGTCTCGAGGCCGATACCGGAGAGGATCGAGGTCGTGCCGGGGAAGTAGCGCGCGATGAGCGCCTCACCGAGTCCGAGGGCTTCGAAGATCTGCGCCCCGTGGTAGCTCGCGAGGCACGAGATCCCCATCTTGGACATGATCTTCAGCAGCCCCTTCTTCAGGGCCTGGACGTAGCGTTCGGCGGCGGTGGCGGCGTCCACGTTGCCGAGGCGGCCGGCCGCGGCCAGCTCGGCCACCGTCTCGAGGGCCAGGTACGGGTTCACGGCCCCCGCGCCGTAGCCGATGAGGAGCGCCAGGTCGGCCACCTCGCGCGGCTCGCCGGATTCCACGATCAGGCCCACGCGCAGACGCAGGCCGGCGCGGATGAGCGCGTGGTGCACGGCCGAGGTCCCGAGGAGACTCGGGATCGGCGCTCGGTCGGCCGAGACGCCGCGGTCGCTGAGAACCAGGAGGCTCGCCCCGCCGCGCGCCGCCTCGCAGGCGCTCTCGCAAAGCCGCTCCACCCCGCGCTCGAGCGCGTCGGCCCCGGCGGTCGGCGCCGCGTCGAAGAGGAGCGGCAGCGTCGTGGCGCGGAAGTCCGGCAGCGGCTGCGCGAGGAGACGGGCCAGATCGCCGGTGGTGAGGATCGGGTGCGGGAGCTCGAGCAGATGAGCCTGGCTGGGAGTCTCGGCGAGCAGGTTTCCCTCGCCCCCCACCCAGCTCGTGAGCGACATGACCAGCGCCTCGCGGATCGGGTCGATGGGCGGGTTCGTGACCTGCGCGAACTGCTGCTTGAAGTAGCGGAAGAGGAGCTGCGGCTCGGTGCTCAGCACCGCGAGCGGCGTGTCCACTCCCATGCTCCCCACGGGCTCCTCGCCGGTCTCGCCCATGGGGCCGAGGACCAGGCGCAGCTCCTCGCGGCTGTAGCCGAAGGCGCGCTGCAGGGACAGGCGCTCGGTCGGAGTCGTCGAGTAGAGGCTCGGCACCTCGGGCAACGCCTCGAGCTCGAGCTTGTTCGTGGCCACCCACGCGGCGTAGGGGTTGCGCCCGGCGGCCTGGGCCTTCAGCTCCTCGTCGGTGACGACCCGTCCGGCGACCGTGTCCACGAGGAACATGCGCCCCGGCTGGAGCCGCCCCTTGTGGGTGATCTCCTCCGCTTCGACCGGGAGCACGCCGAACTCGCTCGCCACCACCACGAGGCCGCTGCGGGTGACCACGTACTTCGCCGGGCGCAGGCCGTTGCGGTCGAGCGTGGCGCCGATCAGCTCCCCGTCGGTGAACATGAGCGCCGCGGGACCGTCCCAGGGCTCGATGAGCGCCGCGTGGTACTCGTAGAAGGCGCGCCGCTCGGCCGGCATCTCCGGGTCGCGCTCCCACGCTTCGGGGAGGAGCATCATCATGACCTGCGGCAGCGACCGGCCGCTCGCCACGAGGAAGTCCACCACGTTGTCGAGCGCCGCCGAGTCGCTTCCGCCGGGGCGGATGATGGGCTTGAAGTCCTCCAGATAGCCGCCGAACGCCGCCGTCTCGAGGAGCGCCTCGCGCGCCGCCATCCAGGTCTGGTTCCCGCGCAGCGTGTTGATCTCGCCGTTGTGGGCCAGCCGGCGGTAGGGATGGGCGCGCTCCCAGGTGGGGAAGGTGTTGGTGCTGAAGCGCGAGTGCACGAGCGCGAGCGAGCTCCGCAGCTCCCAGTCGCGCAGGTCCTCGTAAAACGCGTCGAGGAGCTGCGGCAGCATCAGCCCCTTGTAGACCACGGTCTTCGAGGAGCAGCTCGGCAGGTAGAAGTCGTGCGCCCCGCCGAGCGCGTTCGCGTCGCGTCCGGCGTGCTTGCGGATCATGAAGAGCACGCGCTCGAAGGGGGCGTCGGCGGTCCCCCCGTCCCCTCGTCCGATGAAGAGCTGGCGGAGGGTCGGCAGGGTCCCGCGCGCGAGCGGCCCGAGCACCCGGGGGTTGTGCGGCACGTCGCGCCAGCCGAGGACCCGCTGGCCGTGGAAGCGCACCGCGGCCTCGAGCAGCTCCATCTGAGCCTGCGCGCGCGCCGGGTCCTGAGAGAGAAAGGTCTGCGCCACGGCGTAGGCGCCCGCGGGTGGGAGCGCGACGCCCCGGCGCCCCAGGGCTCGCCGGTAGAACGCGTCGGGGAGCTGCAGGAGGATCCCCGAGCCGTCCCCCGTCAACGGGTCAGACCCCGCTGCTCCTCGGTGCGCGAGCCGCCGCAGGATCTCGAGCCCCTGCAGCACCACGTCGTGACTCGGGCTGCAGTGCAGCTCGGCGACGAAGCCTACGCCGCAGGCGTCGTGCTCGTGGCGCGGGTCATAGAGCCCCTGGGGTGCAGGCAAGGACATCGGTCGATTCCGTGGAGTGTGGCCGCAATTGACGCATCGGGCCAGCAGGATGGGGCGCCCCATGCTAAATTGCAACCCTCGCATGGCCGACCGCGCGCACGTCATCTGTCCTCTCTGCGAAGCCACGTGCGGTCTCACCGTGGAGCACGACGGCGAACGCCTCTTGTCGGTGCGCGGGGACGAGCAGGACCCCTTCAGCCGGGGGCACCTCTGTCCGAAGGCCGTGGCGCTGAAGGATCTCCACGAGGACCCCGATCGGCTGAAGCGACCGCTCCTGCGCGATGGGACGGGGTGGCGCGAGCTCTCCTGGGAGGAGGCGCTCGACCTCGCCGCGGCGCGCCTCGCCGAGGTGCAGGCCCGGCACGGCCGCGACGCCGTGGCGCTCTACGCCGGCAACCCCGTGGTCCACAACTACGGGGCCATCTTCTACGGGCTGCTTCTCGACCAGGTACTGGGTAGCCGCCACCGCTACACCTCGAACTCCGTGGACGCCTGGCCGCGCATGCTGGTCTCGTACCTGCTCTACGGCAACCAGACGGCGCTCCCCGTCCCCGACCTCGAGCGGACGCGCTTTTTGCTCGTCCTCGGCGCGAACCCGGCCGTCTCGAATGGCAGTATCATGACCGCCCCCGGCGCGGCGCGTCGGCTGAAGGAGCTCCGCCAGCGCGGTGGCCGGCTCGTCGTCGTGGACCCCCGGCGCACGGAGACGGCGCGCCTGGCCGACCAGCACCTCTTCATCCGGCCTGGGTCGGACGCCTACTTCCTCGCGGCGCTCCTGCACGTGGTGCTGAAAGAGGGACGGGCGCGCCCCGGCGCCCTCGCCCCAAGGCTGGAAGGTTTCAGCGACCTGGCGGCGTGCGTGGAGCGCTTCACCCCCGAGGCGGTCGCATTGCGGACGGGGATCTCCGCCGCCGAGACGCGCGCGCTCGCGCTGGCCTTCACCGAGGCGGAGAGCGCCGTCTGCTACGGGCGACTCGGCACCTGCGTCCAGCGCCACGGGGTCCTCGCCACCTGGCTCATCGATCTCTTGAACCTCGTCACGGGGAACGTGGATCGGCCGGGAGGGGCCATGTTCGGGCGCGCGCCGGTGGACCTCCCGGCGACGGCGCGGCGTCTCGGCCAGGCCGGGAGCTACGGCCGCTACCGGAGTCGCGTGAGCGGCCTGCCCGAGATCGGCGGCGAGCTTCCGGCGGCCACGCTGGCCGAGGAGCTCGAGACGCCCGGGCCCGGCCAGATTCGCGCGCTCGTGACCCACGCGGGAAACCCGGTGCTCTCGTTGCCGAACGGTCCGCGCCTCGAGCGCGCGCTCGCCGGGGTCGAGTTCCTGCTTTCGATCGACATCTACCTCAACGAGACCACGCGGCACGCGCACCTGATCCTGCCGCCGACCTTCGGTCTCGAGCACGATCACTACTCGCTCCTCTTCTCGGCCCTCTCGGTGCGAACCGTGGCGCACTACAGCCCGGCGGTGCTGCGTCCGGCCGACGGAAGCCGCGAGGAATGGGAGATCCTGCTCGAGCTCTCGACGCGGCTCCTCGCTCGTCGGGGTCTCGCCGGCTCGCTCGGGGCTCGCGCGCTCCGGGCCGTGGGCGGGCGCCTCGGAGCCAAGGGGCTGCTCGACCTCTCGCTGCGCACCGGGCCGTACGGGCTCGGGCGTTCGCGCGGGCCGAGGCTCTCGCTCGCGGCTCTAAGGAAGGCGCCGCACGGTCTCGACCTTGGGCCGCTCGAGTCGCGATTGCCCGAGCTCCTCGGGGGAGACGGAAGGATCCCTCTCTTGCCGGCCGTGCTGACCGACGCGCTCGCGCGGCTCGACCTCTCGCCGGGGCAGGGCCCGGTGGGGCCCGCGAGTCCGTCGGGGGAGCTCCTCCTCATCGGGCGGCGGAGCCTCCGCAGCAACAACTCCTGGATGCACAACAGCCCGCGGCTCACGAAGGGGCGCGAGGCCTGCACCCTGCTCGCGCACCCCGCGGACGCGTCGGCGCGCGGACTGACCGATGGCGCGCTCGTCCGGGTGCGCTCCCGCGTCGGGGAGGTGCGGGTGCCGCTCGAGGTCAGCAACGAGATGATGCCGGGGGTGGTCAGCCTGCCGCACGGCTACGGCCATGGGCGCCCGGGGACGGCGCTGCGCGTGGCCAACCAGCGGCCGGGAGTCAGCGCGAACGAGCTGACGGACGATGCCGTGCGCGAGGAGCTCTCCGGGGCGGGCGTCCTCTTCGGCGTGCCGGTGGAGCTGCTGCCGGGTTGAGTGCGCGAGAGCCTGGGCCGCGACGCCGCGAGCTACGACGACGACCGGCGCATCCGCTCCCGCACGAGCGCGACGAGCTGCTGCGGGTCGAAGGGCTTCTCGAGCCGCTGGTTCGGCGTCGCGTCGAGAAAGGCGCGCGCGCGCGGCGTGAAGGCGCCGCCCGTCAGGAAGATCACCTGCTCCTGGGTCCCGGGAAAGCGCCGTCCGAGCTCCTCGTAGAACTGCATGCCGCTCATCTCGGGCAGCATCAGGTCGCACAAGATGAGGTCGAAGCGCTCCCCCGCGTGCAGGCGGTCGAGCGCCTCCCGGCAGGTGGTCAGGACCAGCACGTCGTGCTGGCGCCCGACGCAGCGCCGGATCAGCGTGCCGATCATCTCGTCGTCGTCGATGGCCAGGATGCGCGCCCGCTGCGCCGGCGCCTCCGCCGGGGTAGGGTGCCGAGCCACTTCCTCGTCTCCCTCGCGCGCCGCGGGTAGCCGCACCCGGAACGTGGTTCCGCGGCCCACCTCGCTCTCGACGGAGATGCTGCCTCCGAGGCCCGTTACGATCCCGTGCGTGATGGAGAGGCCGAGGCCCGTGCCCGCCCCCTGCTCCTTGGTCGTGAAGAACGCGTCGAAGACGCGCGGGAGGTTCTCCGCGGAGATGCCGGAGCCGGTGTCGGTGACCTCCAGGACCACCTCCTCCGGCGAGGGGGCGCGGGTCGCGACCCGGATCACGTTGCCTTCCGGGTTCCCCTCAGGGATGGCGTGCGCCGCGTTGACGAGCAGGTTCACGATCACCTGCCCCAGGCGGGCCTCGCTGCCCAGGACCGGCGGAACGCGGCCGAGGTCCTTCACCAGGCGCGCGCGGTGTCGGATCTCGTTCCAGGCCATCGTGATCGACGACGCGAGTGCGGCGTTCAGGTCCACCGCGCCGCGACGGTCTTCGTCGCCGCGGGAGAGCATCTTCAGGTCCCGCACGATGCTTCGCACGCGGTCGGCGCCGAGCCGCGCGTCCCACAGCGCCTGGGTCGCGTTCTCGAGGTGCGCGTGGAGGCGCGTCAGGTCTACGGGCCCGGGCCCCTCCGCCTCGCCGCCTGTCCGCAGGGAGCGCCGGGTCTCCACGAGCTCCTCGAGAGCCAGCGAGACGTTTCCGGTCACGACCGCGAGCGGGGTGTTGACCTCGTGGGCCACCCCGGCCGCCACGACGCCCACCGAGGCCATGCGGTCGCTCAGCACCACGCGCGCGCGGAGCGCCCTCGCCTCGGTGACGTCGCGGGAGACCGCGAGGTACGCCGTGCGGCCGTCCTCGAAGTACTCGCGAAAGGGTGTGGCGTGCGATTCCACGGTACGCCTCTCGCCACGTGCGGTGAGCACCTCGAACTCGAAGGTCTCGCGCTGACCGTCGAGGACGCGCTGCAGGTGGCGCAGGAAGCGGGCCCGGTGGTCGGGGGCCACGAACGGCAGCGCCGGCTGCCCGACGATCTTGGTGCCGTCCGCTCCGCCGAGCAGCGCGAGTCCGGCGGCGTTGATCCGCGCGACGCGCCCGAGGGGGTCCAGGATGCGAACGCACTCGGGGACCGCGTCGAAGAGGGCGGTCATGGCCGCCTCGCTCCGGCGGCGGAGGTCCTCCACGAAGCGCCGTTCGGTGGCGTCGCGGATCGCCGCGACCGTGACGGTCGCGCCGGCGAGCGTGGTGCGGGAGAGGGCCACGTCGACCGGGACCTCCTGGCCGTCCCTGGTCAGGGCCGTCAGGTCGAGGCCGCTCCCCATGGCGCGGTCTCGCGGGTGGGCCTCGTACTGGGCGCGGTAGGCGGTGTGGAGCTCGCGGAGGCGCGCCGGGAGGAGCGCCTCGACGCTGCGGCCGACGAGCTCCTCGGGGGCTTGGCCGAAGAGGTCGCTTACCCGCGCGTTGGCCTCGAGGATCGTCCCCCGGGAATTCACGAACAGGATCGCGTCGGGCAGGTGGTCGAGGACGCTTTTCCGCAGCGCGGCGAGGGCCCCCCCCGGGCTCCGGGCCTCCTGCGTGAAGACCATCCCGCCTGCGACCTGGCCGTCGGGGTCTCGCACGGGGGCCGAGAGGACGAGGAAGGTGGTGGGGCCCGCCGGCAGGTCGAGCAGCCCTTCGCGGCCGGCGAGCGCGTCCTCGTAGATCGGCCGCAGCAGCGCGGCGGCCTCCTGGTGCATCACCTCCTCCAGCCGCTTGCCCTCCATGGACTCCGGCCAGAAGCCGAAGTCGGCGAGCGCAGGTCCGTCCACGCAGCGGAAGCGTAGCTCGCGGTCGAAGAGGAAGGCCGCGCCGTGCGGGATGAGATGGGCCAGGGCGCGGAAGACGGGCTCGACCCGGTCGAGCGCCGAGGGCTCTGCGGGGCGTCGCCGGCAGAGGAGCGCCACGCGGTGGCCGAGCTCCACGGGGTCGAGCGGCCTGACCCAGAGGTCGTCGAGGCTGGAGAGCTCCTCCCGGGTGAGGGGAGGGCAGGGCCGGTCGGTGAGGAGCACGACCTGGGGGGCGCGGCGGCTGCCGAGCTCGCGCAGCGCGGCGAGAAGCGGCTGCGCGTCGGGGAGCGCGGCGTCGAGCACGAGGAGGTCGCGTCGGAAAAGGTCGCGTGCCAGTCGCGGCGCGTCGGGGTCCGGTACCTCGAGCGTGTGGCCGCGGTGCGAGAGCTCCTTGCGCAGGAGCTCGATGGTCGGGGCGTGGGCGGAGAGGAGGACGACGTGCATGGCGGCGCTTTCCGAGGCGCGGGTTTCGCAGAGCCTGGAGGGCCGGAGGCGAAAAGACAAGGGCCTCGCGTGCGCCCGCCGGTTGATCTGCGCGCCGCTATACGCGAGGATTCAAGTGAACACTTGAGCACACGGTCGTGACACCGCGAGGAAGGGATCGAGGATGAGCATGTCGAGCGCCGCCGGAGCGTCCTGGGAGGGCAGCGAGACGCCCGTCTACCTGGACTACAACGCCACGACCCCCGTGCTTCCCGAGGTGCTCGAGGCGATGCTCCCGTACCTCCGCCAGCACTTCGGAAACCCGTCGAGCGGGCACGTCTTCGGGGTGGGCGCGCGCGCCGGCCTCGAGCGGGCGAGGGCGCAGGTGGCGGAGCTCCTCGGCTGTCTCCCCGAGGAGGTCGTCTTCACCGGCGGCGGGACGGAGGCCAACAACCTGGCGATTCGCGGCGTGGCGGAGGCGACGGCGAGGCGGCGGGCGGTGGTGACCTCGCCCGTGGAGCACCCCGCCACGGCGAAGCCCTGCGCGCTCCTCGAGCGGCAGGGGTGGTCGGTCGCGCGGCTCCCGGTGGATGCCACCGGTCGCGTGGAGCTCGACGGGCTGGCGGAGCTCCTGGCGGGGGAGCCCGCGCTCGTGACCCTGATGCACGCGAACAACGAGGTCGGGACGCTCGAGCCGGTGGCGGAGGTGGCGCGTCGCGCGCGCGAGCATGGCGTGCTCGTGCACACCGATGCCGCGCAGTCCGTGGGGAAGGTGCCGACGCGCGTGGACGAGCTCGGAGTGGACCTCCTGTCCGTGGCCGGGCACAAGCTCTACGCGCCCAAGGGAGTGGGGGCGCTCTACGTGCGGCGCGGCACGCCTCTCGAGCCGCTTGTCCTCGGGGCGGGGCACGAGCGCGGCCTGCGTCCAGGTACCGAGAACGTGGCGTCGATCGTGGCGCTCGGCCAGGCCTGCGCCATCGCCCAGCGGGACCTCGAGGTCGAGGGCGCGCGCGTGCGGAGCCTGCGGGAGGCGCTCTTCGCCCGCCTCTCGGCGGCGATCCCGGGCGTCGCGCTGAACGGTCACCCCGTCGACCGGCTCCCCAACACGCTCAACGTGCGCTTCCCCGGCGTGAAGGGGAGCGCGCTGCTCGCGGCCTGCGCCTCCCGACTCGCGGCGTCGACGGGCTCCGCGTGCCACGACGGCTCCGAGACGCCGTCGGCGGTCCTCACGGCCATGGGCCTCGCTCCCGAGGTGGCGCTCGGTTCGGTGCGGCTGAGCCTGGGGCGGCTCACCAGCCCCGAGGAGGTCGAGCGGGCCGCCGCGGCGCTGATCCAGGCCTTCCACGCGCTGGTCGCGGCGCGCGGCTGAGGGCCGCCACCTTTCAGAGCGGCGAGGCACCGGTCAGGCGCGCGCTCTCCTCGTAAAAGGCGCGGCAGAGCGCCACGTCGGAGGCGGCCGGCGCGGCGGGCGCCTGGCGACGCTTCACGAAGTACCTCCCGGTGACCTCCGCGACCTCGGGCGAGAGCGCGAGGTAGACCGACGTCGCCGCCCCCTCGGCCAGCGAGTCGGGGCCCTCCATGCCGAAGCCCGCCTTGAGGAGCTTGGTCGAGACGACCCCCGGGTGCAGCGCGTTCGTGGTGACCGGCCGCGAGGCCAGGCGGCGCGCCAGCTCGACCGAGAAGAGGACGTTGGCCAGCTTCGACGCGGCGTAGGCGGCGTAGCCGGAGAAGCGCCGGGCGAAGGTGAGGTCGGCGAGGTCGAGCTCTCCCCGGGTGTGCGCCACCGAGCTGACGTGCACCACGCGGCCGTGCCCGGAGCCCTCGAGCGCGGGGAGCAGGAGGTGCGTGAGCAGAAAGGGGGCGAAGTGGTTCACGGCCATCGTGAGCTCGAAGCCGTCCACGGTGAGGCGGCGGTCGGTCAGGTAGACGCCGGCGTTGTTGACGAGCACGTCGAGGGGTTCCCCCCGGGCCAGGAGGGCCTCGGCCAGCGCGCGGACCCCTGCCAGCGACGAGAGGTCCCCGGTCAAGGGCGCGGGGAGGGCAGTGCTCGCGTGGACCGTCAGCTCCGCGCGCGTCCGCTCGAGGCGCTCGGCGCTGCGCCCGTGCAGGATGACGCGCGCCCCGCGTCGGCAGAGCTCGCGCGCCGTCTCCCGGCCGATCCCGTCGGTGGAGCCCGTGACGAGCACGAGCGGACCCTGGCTGGTCGTCATGAAGGCCTCCGTGCCTCGATCATGGCAACACGATCAGCCTATTCCGCGCCGCGCCCTTTGTCCCGCTCGACCGCGATGGCCAGGCCGTGTATGGTCCCGGCCCCTTCTACCCCTTGGAGTCGAGGCGCATGCGTACGGAAGCGGAGCTGCTCGAGGTCCTGGCCTCGCCCGGGTACACCCCGGCGCGGGCGGAGGTGCCGGCGCTCCTCGAGCTCCTCGGGAGCGGAGACGAACGGTCGGCGGAGAAGATCGCCCGCGTGCTCGCGCGGCTCGGCGCCGAGGTCGAGGATCTCGCGCTCGCCCGATTCTCCGAGGCTACTCCGCCGCTCCGGGCGCGCCTCTGCGAGCTCGTTGGTCGGCTCGCCCGGGGGGCGGAAGGTTCGTCGCTCTCCGACTGGCTCGTGCTGCGCCTCGAGGACGCGGATGCGGTCACCCGTCGTCGGGCGGCGGTGGCGCTCGGCAAGGTGGGGCTGAGCTCGGCCGAGCCGGCGCTGCTGGCCGCGTGGACCCGAACGCAGGAGCTCCCCGAGCAGCGCGTGCTCGCGGCCGCGCTCGGGAAGGTGGGGGGCGAGGCCGCGTTGACCCTGCTGCGGAGCACGCGCAGCGACGACCCGGAGCTCGCGCGCATCGTCACCGAGGCGCGCATGAAGCTGGAGCGCACCGCGCTCCGGCAGGCCCCCGGTTCGATCGACCCGGCCGCCGCCCCGAAGGAGCCCGTTCCCGTCCTCTTGCACGTGCGGGCCGGCCTCGAGGCACTGCTGGTCGACGAACTTCCGCCCTCTTTCGAGGCGCGGGAGGTCGGGCGTGGACGGGTGCGGGTCAAGCTCGGCGTGCCGCTCGCGCGCCTCTTCCAGTCGCGGCTCTTTCTTCACTTCGGCTTCCCGCTGCCGCCGGAGCTGATCGACGGCGCGGGGGAGCCGGGGCCGGACGCGCTTGCCGAGGCGGTGGTTCGCGCGCTGACGAGCTACTCCGCCAGCCAGGTCTTTCACACCTTCACCCGGGGGCTCGTGCGCTACCGGCTGGAGTGGGCGGGGGCGGGCCATCGGCGCGCGCTGACCTATCGCGTGGCGCAGGCGGTGTCGCGCGAGAGGCCCCAGCTCGTGAACGATCCGCGCGAGGCGCTCTGGGAGGTCGTGGTCAGCCTCCGCAGCCTCGACGAGGGGACGCGCGTGAGCGTGGAGCTCTGGCCCTGCGGCCTCGAGGATCCGCGCTTCACCTACCGCAAGCGCCTGCTGCCGGCCGCGTCGCATCCGACGATCGCGGCGGCCCTGGCTCGCGTGGCGGGGCTGGGGCGCGAGGACGTGGCGTGGGACCCGTTCGTGGGCACGGGCAGCGAGCTGGTCGAGCGCGCGCGCCTCGGGCCGTACGTGAAGCTCTTCGGCACGGATCGCGACCCCGCGGCAGTGGCGGCGGCCGGGGAGAACCTGGTGGCCGCGGGCCTCGAGCGGTGGTCTCTGGCCCAGGGAGACGCCCGGCTGGTGATGCCCGAAGGGCCTCTCACGCTCGTGATCACCAACCCGCCTCTGGGGCGAAGGCTGCTCGACCGTCGAGAGGCGGGGATGCTCCTCGCGGAGGTCATCACGCGGGTCGCGCCTCGTCTCGCGCCGGGGGGACGGATCGTGCTCGTCTCGCCCGACCCGTCGGCGACCGCGCCGGCCGCACGCGCCGCGGGGCTGCGCCTCGCCGGGCGCTTCACCGTCGACATGGGGGGGTTCGAAGCCGAGCTCGAGCGCTTCGACGCCCCGGCCGCGCGCACGGAGAAGCCGCGGACTCGACGCGACCAGGACGAGCCCGACCGCGCCCGCCGCACGGGCGCTCGCCGGCCTCTTGAAGCGCGGGCCCCAAGGGAGCAGCATGGAGCAGCGATGGAGCGACCCGCCCGACAGGGTCCGAACCGGGGAGGTCGGCATGCGGAGGCAGACGCGGGACGACAGCCGGGGCGTGCGCCTCGGCCCGGCGGTACTGCTGGTCGCGGTACTCGTCGGGTGCACGGCGACGAACCCCGCGTTTCAGAACGACGCCCACCCGGCGGAGGGAGGCGGCCCCGCGGACGCGGCGACTGACGGCGCGCGCCGAGACGCCGCCGCGACGGACGCGGGTTCCGCAGAGCGGGCGCGGCTGGACGGTGCCCGCGTGGATCGGGGGAGCCAGGATGCCGTGGCGCGGGAAGCTGGAAAGCCGGATGCGACGCGACCGCCCGATGCGGCACTGCCGGTGGACTTCGGCACAGGGGATGCGGGTGCCCCCGACGCGGCCGTGCCCGACGCGGCCACTCCCGACGTCGGCGCGGCAGACCTGGGCCTTCCGGACGCGGCGGCCGCCGACCTCGGAGCGCCGGACTTCGGTATGCCGGACTTCGGCCTGCCGGACTTCGGCCTGGCCGACTTCGGTGTGGCGGACTTCGGTATGCCGGACTTCGGTATGCCGGACTTCGGCCTGGCGGACTTCGGCGTGGCGGACTTCAACGCGGCCGACTTCAACGCGGCGGACCTCAACGCGGCCGACTTCGCGACGACCGACGGCGCACCGGCCGATCTCACCGCGAGGGACGCGGCCGGGAACTGAGCTCCTCCCTACGTCCGCTCGCTTCGCCCCCTCACATTTCCAAGGCACTGCGCCGCGAGCGCCTGGCACAGGCACGGCACAGCGCCGCTGAAGCCCCCAGAACCATTCTGCGGCCGAGCTGGCACGCCCCTCGCAATCGCCGCCTCTCGACGGGCATCGTCGCCCACTTCTGCCCTCGAAAGGAGCGTCCCATGTTTCGCACGGCCAAGGCCTCTGCTCTCTTCGCGCTGGCTGGTCTGCTCGGCTGCGCCTCGGATTCGACCCCCGTCCCCCCCGGACCGACGGGCGAGGTGGCGGCCTCCAGCAAACAGCGCGTGCTCTCCCCGCGGCTCGGTGGGACCGACCTGGCGGACGTCGTCTCGGGCAACGCCACCTTCGCGTTCGACCTCTACCGGTCGCTCCGCGCGGAGTCGGGAAACCTCTTCTTCTCGCCGCACAGCATCTCCCTGGCGCTCGCCATGGCCCACGCCGGGGCCCGCGGCGGGACGGAGCAGGAGCTGGCCAAGGCGCTCCACTTCACGCTGCCGCAGGGCGCGCTGCACGCCGCAATGAACGCCCTCGACCTGGAGCTCGCCCGTCGCGGGGAAGCGGCGAAGGGCAAGAGCGGGCGCCCCTTCCGGCTCAACGTGGCCAACGCGGCCTGGGGGCAGAAGGGCTACGACTTCGACGCGAGCTACCTCGACACGCTCGCCGAGAACTACGGGGCCGGGGTCCGGCTCGTGAACTTCCGCGACCAGCCCGAGCCCTCCCGCGTGACGATCAACGACTGGGTGGCGGGGAAGACCAACGACAAGATCAAGGACCTGCTCCCCGAGGGGGCGGTCACGGACCTCACGCGTCTCGTGCTGACGAACGCGATCTATTTCAACGCGGCGTGGGAGGACAAGTTCGACCCGGCGCAGACCCGCCGCGACGAGTTCGTCACCGCAGACGGCAAGACCGTCATGGCGCCCATGATGAGCAAGACCTACCACTACGGGCACGGCAAGGACGGCGGGGCCGAGGCGGTGGAGCTGGCCTACGACGGCCAGGAGCTCTCCATGCTGCTCGTCCGCCCCGAGACGGGCAGCTTCTCGGACTTCGAGGCGCGTTTCGACGACAAGGCGCTCTCCGCGCTGCTGCGTCGCGTGCAGCCCACGATGGTGGAGCTGCACCTGCCCAAGTTCCGCATCGAGGGGGCGCTCGGCCTGAAGAAGCAGCTCCAGGCGCTCGGGATGCAGCAGGCCTTCTCCGGGGCCGCGGACTTCTCCGGGATCCTGGGCCGCAAGGAGCTCTACATCTCGGACGTGCTGCACAAGGCCTTCGTGGCGGTGGACGAGGCGGGGACCGAGGCTGCCGCGGCCACGGCGGTCGTGATGGCCGGCTCGGCGCAGGTGGACCCCGTGCGCGTCTTCTTCAACCGTCCGTTCCTCTTCCTCGTCCGGGACAAGCAGACCGGCGCGATCCTCTTCCTCGGTCGCGTCCTCGACCCCACGGCGGAGAGTATCCGTCGGTAGCTCGCGTCCGACCGCCGCGGTGCTACGGGCAATCCACGTTCCCGAGCATCGCCCCGTGCTTCATGATGTCCACCTGCGAGCCGTGGCTCCCGCCGCCGTAGGTCCCCTCGCCCACGGCGTAGCGCCCCACCTTGGTGATGGTGCGGAAGTCCACCGTGCCGTCCACCGTCTTCAGGTTCACCTTGTTTCCCTTGGCGTCCCCGAGCGTCACGTAGCAGCCCTGCTCGTCGCAGATCTCGACGATCTTCCCCTCGATGCGGACGAACTTGCCGTTGAAGGCGGTCGGGTCCTTGATGAGGTCGGCGAGCGGGGTGCTCGCCGTGCTGCCGGCCACGCCGTTCAGGATCTTCTTGCCGGTGAGCAGCGCCTCGGCGGCGAGCTTGTCCGGCGCGCACGCACCGGTCGGCACGCTCGCGTCTCCGCCGGCGACGGCGCCGTCGCTGGTCGCGCCCTTCGCATCGACGGTCGCCCCCGCGTCGGACTTGGGCGTCCCCTGGTCGGCGGTGGTGCTGGCCTTGCCGCACGCGGCGAGGCCGAGCGCGAGCAGGCAGGTCCCGGTGAGCATCGATGCACGAGCGGTCTTCATGGCTTTGTCTCCTCTAAGCCAGGGTTGCGGTGCGCGAGGGGGTAGCCCGGTTCGCGTCGCAGGGTCAATCCCGAAGTGGCGGCAGGGCGTGGGTCGGTCCTCCTTTGGCGGGCGCGCTCGGGGCGCGAGGCTCCGCCCTTGCTGCTCGTCGCGCCCCCGTGCTTAGGTGGCCTGCGATGAGCGAAGCGCAAGACCCCGACGGGCTTTCGGCGCTCCCCGGCTTGGATGCGGGGTGGCGGGCCCTCCTGCGTGAGCGCGGGGCGCGCGCCGAGCAGGTGGCGCGCGTCGTGGGGGAGCTTCGCGGCTGCTACTGGGTCCGCTCGCTTCGGGGAGAAGAGCCCGCCGAGCTCTCGGGAAATCTGCGCCAGGCCATCCGGTCCGGCAGCGCGGAGCGCCCGGCGGTCGGGGACTTCGTGCTCCTGCGCACCGACGTGGACGAGGCGGAGCGGCGTCCGATCGAGGAGGTGCTGCCGCGGCGCACGCGCATCGCGCGCAAGGAGGCGGGGCGGCGGGTGCGCGAGCAGGTCGTGGCGGCGAACGTGGACGTGGTGTTCCTCGTCTGTGCGCTCGGGCGGGACGTGAACCCCCGGCGCATCGAGCGGCTGGCCACCATCGTGTGGGCCGGCGGCGCGGTGCCGGTGCTCGTGCTGACCAAGGCCGACACCTGCGCCGACCCCGAGCCGCACGTGGCGCGCGCTCGCCTGGCCGCACCGGGGGCCGAGCTCCACGTGGTGAGCGCGGTGGACGGAACGGGCCTCGCGCCGCTCGCGGCGTACCTCGGGAGCGGGCGAACCGTGGCCCTGCTCGGCACCTCGGGGGCGGGGAAGAGCACGCTCGTGAACCTCTGGTTCGGCGGCGCGCCGCAGCGCACGGGGGCCGTCGGCGCCGACGGGAAGGGGCGGCACACCACGCGGTCGCGGCAGCTCCTGTGCCTGCCCGGGGGGGCGGCGCTCATCGACACGCCCGGCCTGCGGCAGGTGGGGCTCGCGGGAAGCGAAGCCGGACTCACGCACGCCTTCGACGACGTGGTGCGATTGGCCGAGACCTGCCGCTTCGCGGATTGCCGACACGGTACCGAGCCCGACTGCGCGGTGCGAGCGGCGGTGGCGGCGGGGGAGGTCCCGCTCGGGCGCGTGGAGGCGTTCGTGCGCCTGACCGCCGAGCAGGCCGCGCAGGCCCAGGCCATGGAGCAGCGCCAGCGTCGGGCTCCGGGTGCTTCGGGGTCGCGACCACCGCGCCACGGGTCGGGGCGCCGAGGCCATCGCTGACGGAGCGACACCGAGGCATGACGGAGGTCAAGGGGAGGCCTGTCGCGCTTCGCTATGGTGGCCTAACGGAGGTCCACCTGTGTCAGCCCCGCCCTCTCCCCCTACGATGCCCGAAGAACAGTCCGCGATGGAGATCCGCGTGCATGGCCGCGGCGGCCAGGGCGGCGTCACCTGCGCCAAGATCCTGGCCGCGATCTACGCCCGCCTCGGCAAGAGCGTGCAGGCCTTCGGCGACTACGCGGGCGAGCGCTCGGGAGCGCCGGTCAGGGCCTACGCGCGCGTGGCCGACCGGGTGATCGAGAACCGCAACAAGGTCTACGACCCGGACCACCTGCTGGTGCTGGACCCGACGCTGCTCAGCGAGCAGCTCGTGGCGGGCCTGGCCCCCGGGGGGACGTTGCTCCTGAACACCCCCGACGGGCCGGAGGCCTTCGCCGGGCGCTTCGCGGGGCACCGCCTGGCGACGGTGGACGCCACGGCGATCGCCCGGCGCCACGGCATCGGCACGCGGTCGGTGGTGATCGTGAATACCACCATCGTGGGAGCCTTCGCCCGCGCGCTGGGGCTGCCGGTCGCGCTCCTCGCCGAGGTCTACGGGAAGATGGGGCTCGGCGGAAACCTCGACGCGGCCAAGGAGGCCTACGCCGCGGTTCGGCTGCTCGACGGCGCACCGTCCGAGGGGGCGGCGACGAAGGCGGCCGATGGAGGCGCCTCGGCCTGGGGCGCGACGCTCGCGGGCCCCGTCCTGGACCTCACGGACCACACCGAAGGCCCGTACCCCGCGCTCAAGACGGGGGCCTGGCGCTCGCAGATGCCGCGCTACGTGAAGGCCGCCGCACCGTGCAGCGCCGCCTGTCCCGCCGGCAACGACGTGGTGGGCTACGTGCAGGCCCTCGACCGCGAGAGCGCGGCGGCGGCGGCGCGCGTGCTCGGGCGCACCACGCCTCTCGCGGCCGTGTGCGGCAGGGTCTGCCCCGGCTTCTGCATGGGCGGCTGCAACCGGCAGTTCTACGACGGCGCGGTGGACACGCGTGGGCTCGAACGTCACATCGCCGACGCCGTGCCCGTGGCGCAGACGGAGCGACTCGCCGTGGCGAAGCCGCGCCGCGTGGCGGTCGTGGGGAGCGGCCCCGCCGGGCTGTCGGCCGCGTATCACCTCGCCCGGAGTGGTCACGCCGTCACGCTGGTCGAGGCCGAACAGGCTCTCGGTGGCGTGCTTCGCACCGGCATCCCGACCTACCGTCTACCACGCGAGGCGCTCGACCGCGAGGTGGCGGGAGTCCTGGCGCTCGGCGTGGAGACGCGCCTCGGCGCGCGCGTGGACGCGGCGGAGCTCCGCGCGCTCTCGAAGAGCCACGACGCGCTGATCGTCGCCACGGGGCTGCAGAAGCTGACCCGCCTCGACGCGGAGGCTCCCGCCGGCGTCGAACAAGGGATCCGATTTCTGCACCGCTTCAACCTGCAGCCGGGGGGCGAGCGGCTCTCGGGGCACGTCGTGGTGCTCGGCGGCGGCAACACCGCGCTCGACTGCGCGCGCAGCGCCCTGCGCGCCGGGGCGGAGAAGGTGACCATCGCCTACCGACGCAGCCGCGAGGAGATGCCGGCCATCCGCGAGGAGATCGACGAGGCCGTGGAGGAGGGGGTGGAGCTCCTGCTCCAGCGGGCGCCCGTCGGGTTTTACGGGGGTGCGGCGCTCGAGGGGGTCGTGCTCGCGGAGGTCGAGCTCGGCCCGGCGGACGCCAGCGGTCGCCGCCGACCCGTGGTCACCGACCGGACGCATCGGCTCCCCTGCGCGCGCGTGCTCCTCGCCCTCGGGCAGTCGGTCGACCTGTCGCTGCTCCCCGAGGGGTGGCGGCTCGAGCGGGGGCGGCTCTGGGACGGCGAGCGGGCGCTCCACGCCTTCGCCGCGGGGGACGTCTCGACCGGGGACGGTACGGTGGCCCACGCCATCGGGGACGGCCTGCGCGCGGCGCGCGCGGTCCTCGAGGCGCTCGGCGAGTCTGTCGAGGGGATCCCGCGCCTCGTCGCGGCCGAGAAGACCGTCGGAGTGGCGGACGTCCGCTTCGGCGCCTTCCGCTCGCGCCCGCCGGCCTCGCATAGCTACGCGCCCGCCGGCGAACGCGCACGTTCTCTCGACGAGGTGAACCGCGGCCTGGCCGACGGAGCGGAGTCCTCGCGCTGCCTCTCCTGCGGGGACTGCACGGGGTGCGACACCTGCCTCGTCTACTGCCCGGATGGGATCATCTTTCGCACCGGACAGCGCGGCCCGACCGACCGCTACCGTATCGACTACGACTACTGCAAGGGCTGCGGGGTCTGCGTGACCGAGTGCCCCCGCGGCGCGATGGAAATGGTGGCCCAATGAGCACCGAGCTTCTCACCGCCAATCACGCCTCGGCCATGGCCGCGACGCTGGCCGCGCGCGCCAACCGCGTGGGGCGCGGCTTCGGCAGCGGCGTCTACCCCATCACGCCGCAGACCGAGTGCATCGAGCTCCTCTGCCAGCAGGAGATCGAGAAGGGCCACGTGGTGCGCGTCGAGAGCGAGCACAGCGCGATGGCCGTCTGCATGGGCTACGCCGCGGCCGGACTGCGCACCTTCACGGCCTCCTCGTCGAACGGGCTGGCCTACATGACCGAGAACGTCTACGCCGCGGCCTTCGCGCGGTTGCCGGTGGTCATGATGGCCGTGAACCGCACCCTCGGGCCGCCGTGGAACATCTGGGTGGACCACGGCGACACGCTGATGCTGCGCGACGCCGGGTGGATCCACTTCTACTGCGAAGACAACCAGGAGGTCTTCGACACCCTGCTGCTCGCCTTCCGCCTGGCCGAGGATCGCCGGGTGCTTCTGCCGGTCCTGGTCTGCCAGGACGCCTTCGTCCTCTCGCACACCATCACGGCCACCGAGGTGCCGGAGCAGGCGCTGGTGGACCGCTTCCTGCCGCCGCTCGATCTGCCGCACCGCGTGGCGAACCGGCCGCGTACCGTCGGTGCGCTCGACTTTCCCCACGAGACCGAGGTGCATCGCAAGCAGCTCATCGACGCCATGGCGCGCGTCCCCGAGGTCTACCGCGAGGTGCAGGCGAGCTTCGAGGAGGTCTTCGGTCGCCGGCCGCCCGAGCCGCTCGTGGGCTACCGCCTGGAGGACGCGGAGGTGGTGATGGTCTCGATGGGCACGACCGCGGCGACGGTGCGGGCCGCGGTGGATTCCGCGCGCGCTCGCGGCATCCGCGCGGGGGGGCTGCGCGTCCGGCTCTTTCGCCCGTTCCCCGAGGAGGCGCTCCGGCGCGTGCTGCGCGGGGCGCGGCGCATCGCGGTTGTCGACCGCAACGTTTCGCCGGGGCTCGGCGGCGTCCTCTGGGGGGAGCTCCGCGCGCTGGCTCCGCGCGAGGCGCTGGTGCAGGACTACCTGGTGGGCCTCGGTGGCGGCGACATCCGGCCCCGCCACCTCGAGGCGCTCTTCGACGACCTCCTGGCGCGCGAGCACGCCGAGGCGCCGCTGCTCAAGGAGGTGGGCTGATGGACACCGAGCCGCTTCTCGGAGGCCTGCCGCAGAGCGCGGCCGACCGCGCCGAGCCGGTCCTGCGCCCCGGAAACACGAACTGCGGTGGGTGTGGGATGTCCGTGGCGCTCCAGTTCTTGAGCCGGGCCATCGGGGACCGTCCGGTGCAGATGGCGATCCCCGCCTGCTGCGGCATCGTGGCGGCGGGGCCCTTTCCCACCTCGGGCTACGGCGCGCCCGTCGTGGCCACGACCTTCGCCTCCGCCGCGGCGGTGGCCACCGGGCTCGCGCACGCCGCGCGGCTGAACGGCGAGAAGACGCGGGTGATCGTGCTCGCGGGAGACGGCGGGACCTACGACATCGGGATGGCCACCCTCTCGGCTACGGCCGAGCGCAACGAGGACATCCTCTACTTCTGCTACGACAACGAGATCTACGGGAACACCGGGGGGCAGCGCTCCTCGGCCACGCCCCTCGGGGCGGTGACCTCCACCACGCCGCGCGGCAAGGAGCACCCGAAGAAGGACATCCTCGGGATCATGGCCGCGCACGGGGTCCCCTACGTCGCGACGCTCTCGCTCGCCCACCCCGAGGACGCCGTGCGCAAGCTCGTCCGCGCCCTCGACACGGAGGGGTTTCGTTTCCTGCACGTGCTCTCTCCTTGTCCCACGGGGTGGAAGTCCGAGCCCTCGGCCAGCATCGAACTCCCGCGCCTCGCGGTGCAGTCGGGGCTCTACCCGATCTACGAGATCTTCGACGGGGAGCGGATCGCGATCAACGTGGAGCCGGACTTCTCGGCCGAGGCCCTCGAGCGCTACTTCGCGGGGCAGGGCCGGTTTCGCAAGGTGGGCGTGGAGCTCGCCGCCGTGCGCGCGGGGATCGACCGGCACTGGCGGCGGCTACGCGCCTGGGCCGCGGTCTCGGCGGGCTAGCCGGCTTCCGCCGCGCGGATTACGAGCCGTCGTTCGCTTTGCAGGGCCGCGCTGACTCAGCTCGCCGCGACGAGGGCCGTGGTGAGCACGAGCAGCGGCGTGAGGACCCCCCAGAGCCACAGGCGGTACGTCGCCTCGCGCGCCAGCGCGTGCTCCGGTCGGTCGGCGAGGAGGGTCTCGGCCCCGGCGAAGGCGGGGAGCCGCGGGGAGCCGCGGTAGTCTCCGGCGAGGCCGGCCGGGTCGCCCTGCCAGACGGGCCTGCCCCGCACGTAGGCTGTCGCCGTTTCCTCGAGCCACTGCAGCGTCCAGCCCTCCTCGGGAGTGGGGGGCTCGTCCGGCGGTGCGGGTGGCCTCGGCTGCGCGGGGGTCCGGTCGTCGTATTCCTCCGAGGCCGCGGGGTTTCTCACCTCTCGCTCCACGCCCTCGGGGGCGGGGGCGGCGAGCGCGGCCCGCGCCTGCTCCACGGGCAGCGCGGCGCGCTTCGTCAGGTCGAGTCTCACGGCCCGGGGATCGACGACCGCTTGCACGTCGGCTCCGACGATCAGGAACGGGGCGCCCTGGTAGCAGACGCGGTCCCCGCTGCCGTCGAGCAGCTCCCAGAAGGCGACCCGCGGCGGCGCCACCGGCTCGGCGTCGCGACCGCTCGGCTCGGGTTCGAGCGCGGGGCGGAGCAGGGCGTGTCGGAGCTGGAGTCGCCCCTCGAGCTCGAAGACCGCGCTCCCGAGCTCCGAGCTCGCCTCGAGGGGCGCGGCGCCCTCGAGGGTCCGCAGCGCGCGCGTCGCCCCGACGGTCCTCACCAGGCCCACGAGCGAGACGATGCCCAGACTCACGGCCAGAGCTCCGCCGGGGAGGTAGCGCTCCACGAGATAGGTGGATCCGCCGAGGACGAGCGCCACCGCCGCCACGATGCCGACCTTCGAAGCCCTGCTCCCCTCGGAGGACCAGATGCCCGCGAGGGCGAAGAGCCAGAGCGTGAGGACCACGGCGCCGAGGACCCAGCGGCGCCAGCCCGGCGGGATCCAGAGCGCGAGGAGGGCGAAGAGCGGCACGAGGACGGCCGCCGCGACGGACGCGCGCTCTCGGCGGGCCATCACCACGAGGAACACGGTGGCCAGGACCAGCGCGAGGGACGTCACCAGCCGCAGCGTCAGGACCAACCCCATGCGCCGATCATACCGCGCGCACGCTGGCAGGGGAGGGGACTTCCTCGACGGAAGTCCATTGCGCCGCGCGTCGCGAGCCTGCATGCTTCCGCCATGTCAGCGGCTGCCGATTCTTCCCCTTCGAGCGAGGCGACGCCCCCCGCTCCGCCTCGCTTCGTGCGGCTGGTGGAAGGCGCGGGTGCGCTCGCGCTGCACCTCTGGCTCGGGGGCCTGCTCGTGGCGGGGGCGGTTGTCGCGCCGCTGCTCTTTCGCGAGCTGCCCCGGGAGACCGCCGCGCCGCTCATGACGCGCATCTTCGAGCGCTTCCACGCCATCGGTCTCGGGCTGGTGATCGTCTTCGTGCTCTGCGAGGTGGTGATCTGGCTCGCGGCGCGGCCACGCGGCCTCTTTGGCTGGCTGCGCGGTGCGGCGGCGGCGGCGGTCCTCGGCTCGGCCCTGACGCTCGCGCTCACCGTCACCCCCACCATCGCGAGCCTGCACCGGGCCGGGGCGCGGCGCGGAGTGGGCGCGGACGGGGCGCGTCTCGATCAGGCGCACCGCATGGCCGAGAGCCTGGCGGGAGTCGGCTTCGGCGGCGGGCTGGCCTGGTCCGCGCTCACCTGGCGACGCCCCCGCAAGGTGCGGCCGAAGAGGACCCCGAATGCCGCCGCGTAGGCCGAGAAAGGGCCCCCGCGAGGGGCCGAGGCAGAAACGCGCCCTCTCGCAGGTGGGTGGGGCGGTACGGCTCGAGGGGGACCGCGAGCTGGCCGAGGCGATCGCGCACTGCCTGAAGGTGCGACCCGGCACGGGGCTCGATCGCTACACGCACGGCTTTCACACCTACCCGGCGCGCATGCACCCGCACACGGCGGGGCGGCTCGTACGCCTCGTGGCGGCGCCCGGCGAGCTCATCCTGGACCCCTTCTGCGGCTCGGGGACCGTCTTGCTCGAGGCGCTGCTCGCCGAGCGGCGCGCCATCGGGCGCGACCTGAGCCCGCTCGCGGTGCGCCTGGCCCGCCTGCGCTGTCGCCGTACGTCGCAGACCGAGAGACGCGCGCTGCGCGAGCTCGGGCACCGCATCGGCGGCGTGGCCTCGAAGCGGGCGCGCGACGGCCATGCCCCACCGCCTCTGGCGCGCCCGGTGCTCGCCCCGGAGGGGAGTGCTTCTGCGGACGCTCGGGTGCGCTCCCCGTGGGAGGGCCCGACGGCGCGGCTCTACGACCCGGCCACCCTGCGCGAGCTCGCGTGGCTCGCCTTCGAGGTGAGCTCCCTCGAGGACCCCTTCGCGCGCGAGGCGCTGGGACTCGTCCTCTCCTCGCTGCTCGTGAAGGCCTCGCGGCGCACGAGCGACACGGACCCGCGGGTCGCGCGGCAGGTGCGTGCCCCCTTCCCCGTGGGGCCGGCCTTCACCGAGCGCGCCGAGGAGCTCGGGCGCCTCTTGAAGGCGCTCGCGGCAGACCTTCCGCGCGAGCCGGAGACGGCCCGAGCGCTCGACCTGGCGGTGGACGACGCGCGGCAGCTTCGCACCGTCGGCGACGCGAGCGTGGACGTGGTCATCACCTCGCCCCCCTACGCGAGCGTCTACGACTACGTCGAGCACCACGAGCTGCGCACCGACTGGCTCGGGCTCGACGACGGCGCGTTCCGGCGCGGAGAGGTGGGCTCCCGGCGCTCGTTCACCGACCCCGACGCGGGCCTCGCGCGCTGGCACACCGACGGGCGGGCGTGGCTCAAGGCCGTGGCGCGGGTGCTCAAACCCGGCGGCCGCGTGGTGGTCCTCGGCGGGGACGGCGCGTCCTCTCAGGGGCCGATTCCTTTCGACCGCTCGCTCGCGAGCTGGGCGGAGCCGGCGGGCCTCACGCTTCGGGCCACCGCGTCGCAGCGGCGAACGACCTTCGATCCCGAGACGGAGCGCGCGTACCGTGGGGCGTCGCGGCGCGAGCACCTGATGCTCCTCGGGCACGCGGATGAGAAGCTCGCGCGCACGGGCCTGCAACCCCGACAATCCCGGCCTTCGGATGGTCCCCCTCGGGAGACGCGGGAAGGAGCGGGTGGTCGGCCTCCGTCCCGTGGACCCCGAGCCGGCGCACGGCCACCCCGGCGGCGCGGGCCGCCTCGCCAATCCTCCTGACGAAGGTGGCGTGGGAGCGTGGCTGCGTCGGGCGCGCGTCGCTCGCCGGTCAGCGTGCCGCGGGACGCAGGCTCACGGTCAGCCGCCCCGCCGTCGGGGCGTAGACGAATACGGCCCCACCGTCGATCCGGAAGGCCGCGCCGTCCACGCCGCTCAGGGTGAGGTCGGCCCCCGTCGGGTAGGTTCGCGCGGGCAGGGCGAGCTCGGTGATCCCCTCCGCACGGGCGTCGTAGACGAGCTCCGCGCGACGTGCGGTCGCGTCGTAGGTGAAGCGCACGAGCGTTCCGGCTACGGCGCGCGGAAAGGGACGGGCCAGCTCGGCCACGAGGGCGGTCTCCACGCCACCCGGACCGGTCACGCTCATCGCCTCGGCGTTCCAACGGTCCTCGGTCGTCGAGTACTCCCACTGCGCTCCGTGCAGCGCGTGCGCGTCGAAGGCGTCGTAGTGCGCGCGCATGTAGCTCGCGGCCTTGTCCGCCGTCGGCGCGATCCCGAACTCGCCGACGAAGACCGGTAGCTTCCAGGTCGCTCCCTGGGCCGCCCAGCGTCCGAGGTCGGCGAGGATCTTGGCCGGGCTCGTGGTGAGGCCGGGGATGAAGGCGCCTACCGAGTAATAGTGCGGCGCGAAGACGAAGCCCGCCCCGGCGGGGGGACGAAGCTGGGTGCTCACCGTCGCGCCGTCGAGCCCCGGTGGGTCGAAGAAGACGGGGGCCCCGGGCGCCTCCTCGCGGATCGCACGGGCCGTGGCCTCGTAGAAGGGGCGCAGGACCTGCTCGTCCCAGCCGGGGCGCGTGGCCGAGCCCGCGTGCGGCTCGTTCATCACCTCGAAGCCCACGACCGAGGCGACCGGCCAGAGCGCCCGCGCCACGCGCCGCCACATCTGGCGGAAGGCTTCGTGCAGCCCGTCTTCGTCGGCCCAGAAGCGGTCGAAGGCTCGGCTGGCCGGGGAGCTCTGATCGAGATAGGCGGAAAACCATTCGCTGCAGTCGGCGGGGGTCTCGGGCACCGGCTGCGTGCAGGCCCACAGCGGAAAACCGTCCCCGCAGTAGGGGCGCGCGAAGGCGTCCTGATGGAAGTCCACGATCACGCGCAGCCCGCGCTCGCCGCAGAGCTCGCAGAGCCGGCGGAAGCGCGCGAGGAAGAGCTCGTCGTACCGCCCCCGCTCGGGCTCCACCGCCTCCCAGGAGAAGGGCACGCGCAGGACGTTCACGCCCCAGGCCTTGACGCGGTCGAGATAGGCCCGCGCGGCCTCGTCGAAGGGGGGCGCCTTGGCCTGCGAGGCGAGCCCCGACTCGCGGAAGGCGAAGGGGAAGAAGGGGGCGAGCTTCGAGCGTCCGCCGGCGTTCACCCCGCGCAGGAGCACCTCGCGCCCACGCGCGTCGAGAAGCTTCTCCCCCGAGACGGTGAGCTTGAGGCTCGACAGCGCGAGCTCCTCGGCGGAGAGCGGAAAGCTCGGCTCGCCCGCGCGGCAGCCGCCGCTCAGCACCGAGGCCGCCAGGCTGAAGGCAAGCCCGCGGGTGAATCCGCCGCCCCTCGGGTGTCTTTCGTGGCGCATCAGGCGGGCTTCGACGCCGCGTTCACGATCACAGGCAGCTTGAACCTCCAGTCGGCCCAGGTCTTCGGGTCGGTCACCAGCTCGCACATGAAGTGCGCGACGTTGGCCATGTTCGTGCTTCCCGGCGCGAAGATGGTGTTCACGAGGCCCTCGTGCACCGCGTACTCCGAGACCTCGCCCTCGAGGAGCGAGTCCGGTCGGACGACGGCCCACTCCAGGTGAGCGTTGTGCGTCCCGATCGTCCCGAGAAGGAAGTTTGCGGCTCGCTGGTTGTCCCTGGCCGGAGGAAGCGCGCCGCGGAGCAGCCAGAGAAACGCCCTCTCGAAAGAGCCCCGGCGCGGGTCGAGGCTCCTCGGGCGGTGGACGGAGACGCTGCTCATGAGGACGAACTTGACCGGCGACGTGGGCGCGAGCGCTTCGATCCCGCGGCAGAGCCGCGTCGTGGCTCGGGTCACGAGGTCGCGCGGTGGGCCGAAGATGCCCTTGAAGTTGATCAGGTGGCCGAGGCACGAGACGACGGCAGCGCAGCCGCGGAGGTGATGTCGCAGCTCGTCGTCGGCGAGCGAGAGCAGGCTGGCCTCGATCACCGTCAGGTTGGGGTTATCCGCGGCGCCGGGTGGGAGCTTTTCCCGCGATCGGACGATGGCGCGAACGCTGACGCCACGGTCCAGGAACTGCTGCAACGCGCGCCGGCCTGTGCGTCCGGTGCCGCCAACGAGAAGAACCGTCTGCTGTGTGGGCATGTCTACCCCTCCTCCGATCGGGTCCTCCAAGGTGTCCTGGGCACGCTAGCTCCGGCGGGCCTGGAAGGGGAGCGGTAACCGGGGCGGCCTGATATCTCTGCATGAATTAATAGTTTCCTGTGTTACGATATTTGGATGCAATACTCACCAGGGCGATCCATGGGGTTCTGGGGCTGCGCCTGTTCGATGCTCGCGCTGTGCGCCTGCAACGGCGGGAGCGTCGGAGTGAGCGGCAGCGACGGCGGTTCGTTCAGCGAGAGCGGCGTCCCGCTCTTCGACGGCTTCAGCGGTGAAACCGCGATCTGCGCCGAGACCAACGTGAAGACCACTGGGGCGGTCCCGACCGTTCAGCTCCTGGTCGACCAGTCGAAGAGCATGAACGACCCCTTCGGCACCACGTCCCGGTGGACCGCGCTCTACAACACGCTGATGAATCCCACGACCGGGGTCGTCAAGCGCCTCGAGGGGCGCGTGGTGTTCGGCCTGACCCTCTACACCACGCCGGGTGGAAGCGGCGGCACCTGTCCCAGGCTGGTCGACGTCCCGGCGGCGCTCAACAACTTCGGCGCGATCGACGCCGTCTACGGCAAGGAAACCCCCGGGAGCAGCACGCCCACCGGCGAGGCGCTGGACGCCGTGCAGAAGAGGGTTCAAGGCCTCGCGGCGCAGGGGCCGAAGATCATCATCCTCGCCACCGATGGGGAGCCGAACGGCTGCAGCGGCGGTTTCGGCGGGAGCGGCATCAACCCGGCGGGGCGACAGCGCGTGGTGACGGCGGCGCAGGCCTCGTTCGCGGCGGGCATTCGCGTCTTCGTGATCAGCGTCGGAGATCAGGTCGGCGCCTCGCATCTGCAGGAAGTGGCCAACGCCGGCATCGGACTCGCGCCGACGAGCCCGCAGAAGGCGACCTACTATCAGGCCCTCGTGCCGGACAGCCTGGTTCGCGCGTTCGATACCATCGTGGGGGGCGTCGTCGGTTGCAGCTTCAAGCTCGAGGGGAAGGGCGTGCACCCCGCCTTCGCCTCGAAGGGCAAGGTCTGGCTCGACAACCAGCCCATCGCCTTCGAGACGCAATGGAAGCTCGTTGACTCGACCACGCTCGAGCTGCTCGGCGACGCGTGCGACAAGGTGAAGGCCGGCGTGGGGCACGAGGTCCGCGGCACCTTCCCGTGCGGCGCGGTCATCAAGTAGAGCGCGACTTGGCGGCGGAGGACCTTCGCCCCCGTGGCGGTGCGCGGCTACCGTCGTGCGGCGCGCCGCGAGCCCCGGATCGCCCTCGGGCACGCGGGCGAGAAGCCGACGCGCGGGGCCCCGCGACCTCGAGCAGCACGGCCTTCAGGTAGTCCCCCTCGGGAAACGCGGGGAGGACCGGGTGGTCGGCCCCCGCTCCGTGGACCCAGAGCCGGCGCACGGCCACTCCCGCGGCGCGTGCGGCCTCGCCGACCGTCGTGACGAAGGTGGCGCGGTTCACGTGGCTCGAGCACGAGCAGGTCAGGAGCAGTGCCCCCGGCTCGAGTCGGGCGAGCACCGCGCGGTTGAGCATGCGGTAGGCCTCGAGGGCCCGCGGCACGAGCGCCTGCCTCGGGGCGAAGCTCGGCGGGTCGAGCACCACGAGGTCCCACGCTCCCCCCTCGGGGAGCCCGGCGCGCAGGAGCTTGCGCACGTCCGCGACGAGCACGCGGTGCGCGGGAGGCCCGAAGCCGTTCAGTGCCAGGTTGCGTTCGGCCGCGGCGATGGCCGGCGTCGAGAGGTCCACCGAGAGCGTGGCCCGCGCCCCTCCGGCGGCCGCGGCGACGGAGAAGCCGCCCGTGTAGGCGTAGAGGTTGAGCACCCGCTTGCCCCGGGCGAGCTCGCGCACGCGCGCGCGGTTCTCCCGCTGGTCCAGGTAGAGGCCGGTCTTGTGCCCCCGCTCGAGGTCGGCCTCGTAATAGAGGCCTTGCTCGGAAACGCGCACCCGCGTGGCCTCGGGCTCGCCCGCCGTCGTCGCGTCGCGGGGCCCCGGCTCCTCGCGTTCCCCGCGGCGATCACGTCGCTCGAAGACGCGCTGGATCCCGGGGAGGCCGAGGAGGGCCCGCTCGACCGGTGCGGCCAGCGTGGCGGCAGCTGCCCCGTCGAACCGCACTACCACCACCGCGCCGTAGCGGTCGCAGACTACCCCCGGAAGGCCGTCGGCCTCGCCGTGCACCAGGCGATAGGCCTCGGTGGCAGCGGCGTCGAACATCGTCTCGCGGCGCCTCGCGGCGTCCACGACCCGCGCCGCGATCCACGCCTCGTCGAGCGCCTCGGCCGCGGTCCGGCTGTAGACGCGCACCGCGATGGGCGAGCCCGGGTCGTAGAGCCCGCGGGCGACGAAGGCACCGTGCCGATCCACGAGCTCGACCACCGTTCCCGCGGGGGAGAGCTCCGCGGGCGGCCGGTCGAGGCCGTCTTTCCAGACCCACGGGTGCCCGGCGCGCACCGCGCGGGCGGCGCGAGACCCCAGGACCAGCTTCACGTTGCGGGGCGGCTGGCTCATCGCGGCGGGGAGCGTACACCATGCGTGGAGACTGGGCCCCCGCCTTGCACGCCGCGGTGCGCGTCTTCCGTTGTATTCCTCCCGCCCGCTTGCTTAGATGGGCCCCACAGCCGCAATCCAAGGAGCTCGCCGTGCCGTCATTCGTCCGCCCTCGTCTCTTCATCGGTGCGGCCGTCGTGGCCCTCGGCGCCCTTCAGGCCGGTTGCGCGGCCAAGCTCGCCTCGGGAGAGGACCAGGGGCCAGGCACGGGAGCTCTCGACGGCGCCCCGGCGACCGACGGACGCACTGGGGATGCGACGCCCGTCGGGGATGGCGGACCGCCGAGCGCCGACGCCTGGGCCGGGGACGGCACGCCCCCACCGCCACGGCGGGACAGCGGGGTCAAGCCCGCTACCGATGGCGGCAAGCCGGCGGCCGACAGCAGCCTGCCGCGGGCCGATTCGACGAGCGGACGCCGCGACTTCGGCGCGAGCTACGTGAAGTGCAAGGACGTGGTCCTCACCGGCAGCACCGAGCGGCAGAAGTACGACAACTACTTCACGGCGCACGGTCGTCCCAAGACCGACCAGGACATGGGCTGGACCCACGACCCGAAGATGCTGGACCTCATCAATACGGTGCGCTTCGGCAATCCGCCGGCCTCGGTGACGGGCGACATCGAGAAGCTCCGCACCGCGTGCGATTTCGTCCCCGAGCACCACAACCAGACGAGCCAGACCAACTACGACCTCTTCAAGACCCTCGGGCTCACCGATTCGTCCGACGCCTGGGCGAAGTTCAACTCGCGTGATTTCATCCCGGGATCCCTCACGCGCTACGGCTACGATGGCTTCGCCAACCGCTTCGTGAACTGGTCGAGCAACGACTGGACCAAGCTCGCCCTCGCACGCTGCCCCGACTGCGCCGACGGCATCGTGACCCTCTCCGGCGTGCCCGCCGAGCAGGTGCAGAAGCAGCACGACTTCTTCCGCGTGATGGAGGTGCGCTTCGTGACCGACCGCGCGGTCTACGCCGCCACTCCGGCGGACCGGCAGAAGCACGGCGACGGGCGCCTCTTCGTGAGCAAGCCCTTCAAGGTGCTGGCGGCCATCGACTCCTCGGGCTCGCTCTACACGCACATCACGACCCTGGCCCGCACCTTCTTCGTCGCGCCGCAGGACCAGGTGCGGCTGCGCTACCGCGGGGAAATAGCGGATCCGCTCTATAACGTGATCCAGAGCGGGGACGCCGCGGTGAAGAGCACCTATCGCACGGGCATGGTGGCGGTGCTCATCCGCTACTCCGAGGTGAACGACAAGCCGAGCTCGCAGGTCTGCGACCGCTACCCCGTCCCGGCGGGGACGGACATGACCCCCTTCTGTCGGCTCGAGGAGTGGGGGACCTGGCGCTGCGGCCCCTTTGGTCCGAACGCCCGCGAGGCCGACCAGATCTGCCGCAAGGACGCGACCGCGCTCACGGGGTTCAAGTGGGCCACGAACAACTTCGTGAGCTGCGCGACCTGCAAGATCGATCCCCTGCGCGGCTGCACCTACGGCAAGTAGCTCTCGGGTCAGGGCCCGACGGACAGGTCGTCGATCACCACCGCCGAACAGCTCGCGGAGTTCTCCGTCGTGACCTCGAGCTCCCGGACCGTGGAGATGGGTCCGGCCGGGAGCCTCACCGGTCCGAGCAGCGCGCTGTCGAGCGTCACGGTGATCCCGGCGAGCTGGCGGCGAATCGTCAGGGCGAGCGGCGTGGGACCTACCATCATGCGGGGCAAGGTGTTGGCGTCGACGGTGGTGAAGACATAGAGGTCCAGCGCCCCGTTCGCGCTCGCGATGAGCTGGACCCCTTCGGACAGGCGGGTGCCCGCCGCGCTCCGCGGATAGAGCGAGAAGATGCAGTTCGACCCCGAGACGCGCACCGACAGCTTCGCCGTGTAGGCGCCGCTGGCGCAGGGCAGCCGGATGACGAACGCGCCGGGCGTCTTCTGCTGGGACCAGGTTCCGGCCTGCAGGGCCCAGTTCGCGGTGAGGGCGGGAGAAATGATCGAGGCGCAGGCGGTGTCGAAGGTGCAGGGGCCCGCGGTGCATGCCGTTCCATTGTCGAGGGCGGTAATGCCGTCGAGAGTCACGAAGGCGCCGTCTCGCCGCGCGGCGGTATCGCGGGCGATGGTCGCGTCGCGCGGATGGGCGCCATCGCGCGGGCGGACCCCGTCGCGCCGGTCGAGCCCGTCCGTCGGCTTAGGGGCGTCGGAGAGTCCGAGGCCGTCCGACGGCGGACGCTGATCTCCCTGATCGGGCCCGGTCCAGACCGCATCCCGAGGACCGGTCTCGAAGGCCGCGCTGTCCGCATGGGCGTCGCCGGTCCCCGCTGCGTCGCGGGTCGCGGCCCCGGCCCGGTAGCCCAGGATCCGGTCGCACCCCCCGCCAAGGGGAGCTCCCAGGAGCAGCACGACCGCCCAGAGGACGCGCCCGCGCGCGGAGGGCTCGGGCCTCGGTGGCTGTGCTCGTCGGTGCCGCACGGCTCCATCTTCCTCGAGCGGGGGGCGCGGGGCTAGCGGTCTGGTCATCCGGCTGCACGGCTAGCTGCCCGCGTGGGGGCCGGTGCTAGCGGCACGGCGCGTGATCGCAGGGGTTTCTTGCCGCGCGGGGACGCGTGCCATGGCCCGGGCCTTGCAACTTGACCGTCGTCCTCTGCGCTGCCGTTGGGCTAGGAGAAAGTGATGCGCGTTCATCTCGTGCGGTTCACCGTCCTCGTGCTGGTCGCCCTCTTTGCGCCCGCCCTCCGGGCGAAGGCCCCCGAGCGGGGTCCGTCGAAGTGGGAAGACCCCGCCTTGCGGAAGCTCTTCCCGACGTCGCGGAGTCTCCCGAAGGCGTATCGCGTGCGGCCGGAGGACAACGCCGCCCGCTATCTGATCGGCGGCCAGGTTCTGACGGTCTCGCCGGAGAAGCAGCGCCCGGTCTTCTCGCCCATCGGCGTCCGCAAGGCCGGCGGGAAGTTCGAGCCCCTGCTCCTCGGCTACGAGCCGACGCTCGGGCCGAAGGACGCCAAGGCGGCGGTTCGCGCGGCCCAGCAGGCCTGGCGGGGTGGCCGGGGCGCCTGGCCGCGGGCCAGCATGGAGGAGCGCATCACCGCGGTGGAGAGGTTTGCGACCTACCTCGAGGTGAACACGGACCGCATCGCCACTCTGCTGATGCTCGAGATCGGCAAGCCGTATGAAGCCGCGCGAACGGAGGTGAAGCGCACCGTCGAGTACGTCCGGCGCACGCTGGTGGAGGCCCGCGCGCTGGAGGAGGAGGGCCGGCGGGTCTACTCGGACGGGCAGGGCGGGGGGCAGCGCTTCGGGCGCACGGCCCTGAAGCCGGTGGGTACGGTGCTCGCCGTCGCGCCCTTCAACTACCCGATCAACGAGGGCCTCACGGCGATCATCCCGGCCCTGCTCATGGGGAACGTGGTGATCGCCAAGACGCCGCGCTTCGGCGTCCTCGCCAACCAGGCGCTCCTGGAGGGCTTTGCGGCGGCCTTCCCGAAGGGCGTGGTGAGCGTGCTTCCGGGTGACGGGCGTGTGCTGCTGCCCGAGATCATGAAAGCCAAGACGCGGCAGGGCCGACCGGCGATCGACGTGCTCTCGTTCATCGGCGGAGAGAGGGGCGCTCGCGCGGTGGTCAAGTCGCACCCCGAGCCGGAGCTCTGGCTCCAGAAGATCCTGGGCCTCGGGGCGAAGAACGCCGGGGTGGTGCTGCGCGGGGCCAAGCCCGCGGCCATCGTCGACCAGCTCCTCGAGGGCGCGCTCGGTTTCAACGGGCAGCGCTGCACCGCGGAGAAGATCCTCTTCGTGCCGCGGTCTCTCGCGGCCGAGCTCAAGCCGCTGCTCAAGGAGCGCATGGCCGCCTACGAACCGGCGATGCCCTGGCGGAAGGGCGCCAAGATCACGCCGCTCGTCGAGCCCGGGAAGGCGGGCGCGATGCAGGCCTACGTGGACGACGCGCTCGGCAAGGGGGCGGAGCTCCTCTCCGGCGGGAGCTCGTACCAGTCGGTCATGCGTCCCGCGCTCCTCTGGGGCGTCACGGACCAGATGACGATCGCCAAGGAGGAGCAGTTCGGTCCGGTGGTGCCGGTCGTGATCTACGACGACCTCAGGGAGGTCTACCGCTGGCACCGCAACACGCCCTTTGGGCAGCAGGTCAGCGTCTTCGGGCCGGAGAAGGACGTGGCGCGCGTCGCCGAGCGGCTCGAGGTGAGCGTGGCCCGCGTGAACCAGAATCACACGAGCCAGCGCAGCCCGGACTCCTTCCCCTTCACGGGCACGCGCTTCTCGGGGCTCGGGACGCTCTCCCTGCGGGACGCGCTCGTCTCCTTCTCGCGGCCGGTGGTGAAGTCGGCCCGCACGGCCGGCGAGCTGTCTGGAGGGGGCGGACCCGACTAGACGCGCCGCGCTTCGAGGAGCGAGACCGGCGACTTGGTCGGCACCACGCGCTCCAGCGCAAAGCCCGCCCGCGCGAAGAGCTGCGCGAACTCGGCCTGAGAGCGCTCGCGGCCGGTCGTCATGACCAGCATCTCCAGGTCGATGAGCTTGCCGAAAGAGGGCGCGTTGCCCGGCGCCACCACGTTCTCCATCACCAGCAACCGTCCCCCGACCGGCAGCGCCTTGGCGCAGTGGCCGAGGAGCTTCACGCACTCGTCGTCGCTCCAGTCGTGCAGGATGAAGGACATGATGTGCGCGTCGGCGCCGCCCGGGACGCCGGCGAAGAAGTCGCCGCCGAAGCACTCGCAGCGCGCGTCGAGGCCAGCGCTCGCCAGGTCCTTGCGGGCTCCCTCGACGACGTGGGGTAGATCGAAGACGCCGCCCTTCAGGCCCGGGGTCTTGGCCAGCACCTGCGCCATCAGGTGCCCGTGCCCGCCGCCGATGTCGTAGAGCACCTTGATCGGCGCGAAGTCGTAGGCCTCGAGCACGGCGGCGTGGATGTTGCGCGCGTTGCCCGTCATGGCCTGGTTGAAGATCTCCGACAGCTCGCGGTTCTCCATGAAGTACTGGAAGACCGGCTTGCCGTGCGCCTTGTCGAAGCCCGGCTTGCCCGTATACACGCTGTAGAGCAGGTTCTCCCAGGCGCGATGATGGGCGGGATCGCCGAACCAGAGCACCATGCCGCGCGTGGAGCCCGGCCGGTCGCAGAGCGTCTCGGCCTTCGGCGTGAGCCGGAAGGTGCGCCCCTCGTTCTCTTCGAAGACGCCCACGCTCGCGAGCGCGCGCAGCACGCGATAGAGGGAATCGGCGTGCGTCTTCGTCTTCTGGGCCAGAGACTCGACGCTGAGCGGGCCATCGACCAGCAGGTCGGCGATGCCGAGCTTGGCGGCCACGTAGAGCGGCTGCGACAGCATCTTGCTCGTGGCCATCTGCAGCACCTGCATCGGCACGGGGATCTCGTGGGACTCGTTCACCGTCACGCTCCTGGTTGCGGGTTGTTGAGAGGCGGGACGGTAACAGTGGTGCGGCGCTTTGGGGCCGCCAATCGTGCGCGGGCGCGAGCATAAATATCGAGAATTGCAGTTGATATCCGTTATTATTTGACCGTCATGCCCTGGCTAACATCAAGCCTGGGGGCGGGCACCGTACCGCGCGCGAGCTCCTTCGATAGCCGGAGACGGCACCGAAAACGGCGAGCCGGCCCTGCGGCTTCGGGCGCGCCGGGGCTCACGGAGTTCGATGAGGAGCCCGTCGAACCGTGGACTCACGGGCAGTTGCCGCAAGCCGCGCCGAACCCGGCGAGGCGCCCCGGTTCGTTGCGCCCGGCACGGGGGGTGCAATTCACCAGGGCCCCGGAGAAGCTCATGCGCCCATCCCTGCGGTTGCCCCCTCGAAGCGTCCTGCTCGTCCCCTGGCTGCTCCTTGCGGCCCTTCCGGCGCGGGCCGCCGGGATCCTGGCCCCGGCCGACGCGGCCGACGCGCAGGAGATGATGGCCTGGCTCTATGGAGACCGCGCGGCCGAGGTACGCGCTGCGCACGAGCGGCGGTTCCCCGCGGGAGAGGGGCGGGTGCTGATGCTCGCCGACGGCCCGGACTACCTCGGGCGGGCCTTCGAGGTCGGTCGTCTCCTGCCGAACCTACAGATCCATCGCACCGACCTCGACGTGCAGCCGCCGCCCGATGCGCGGCTGATCCTGCCCAACCTGACCCAGGGCGTGCTCGACAACCGCCAGGACTTCGTCGGGCTCGACGAGCGCGGCTACGACCTGGTGCTCATGCGGCGCGGCCTCTGTCCGTGCGAGCACCGCACGCTCGAGCCGCGAGGGGGACGGGCGCCCCGCGAGACGCCGGCCTCGTGCGGCGGCATCCTCTACGATCAGGCCTCGATGGTCGGCTTCCTCACGCGTGTGGCGGCGACCCTGCGCTCCGATCGTCCGGGTGCGGTGGCGATGCTGCACGGCAACCTGGATCCGTCGGTGGACGGCCGTCCGTCGTGGACCCAGGCCCGCGCCCGCTGGGAGGCGGCCGCGGCGCAGCTCATGCGCGAGCAGCCGATCGACGCCCGCATCGTGCTCGTGCCGCGCTACGGCTGTCAGGGCCTGATCCTGAAGCCCCGACGCGAGGGCGAGGCGCGCCCCGCGGCGGCGAGGTGACCGTCCCATGCACACCTCCCAGCCCGAGATCCTGGCTCCCGTGCCCAAGGCTGGACGCTTCCTGACGCTCGGCCTGGCTCCCGGGGCAGAAGCGGTCGAGGCCCTGCGGCAGCTCTCGCGGTTGACCGTGACGGAAGTGACCATCGTTGGCGTCGGCGACCCGCTCCTTCGCGCCGCGGGGTGCGCCGTTCCCGGCCTGCGCCCCTTTCCGGCCCTCTCCGGCCCCGGCGGTGCATTTCCCTCCACGCAAGGCGCGCTCTGGCTATCGCTCGGTGGCGACGACCAGGGGGAGCTCGTGCACCGTGCGCGCCACCTGACCCAGGCCCTCGGCAGCGCCTTTCGCTGCGACGAGGACGTTCCTTCCTTCGTCTACGCGGGGGGACGCGACCTCAGCGGCTACGAAGACGGCACGGAGAACCCGAAGGGCGAGCGCGCTGCGGAGGTGGCGATCCTGCGCCACGCCGGCGCGGAGCTCGACGGCAGCAGCTTCGTCGCCGTGCAGCGCTGGGTGCACGACCTGGACGCCTTCGAGCGCCTGGCGCCGACCGAGCGCGACCGCGTCATCGGCCGCGAGCGCACCTCGAACGAGGAGCTCGCCGACGCCCCGGAGAGCGCGCACGTCAAGCGCGCGGCCCAGGAGAGCTACGACCCCGAGGCCTTCATGCTTCGGCGCTCGATGCCGTGGGGGGATGTACTAGAACACGGGCTCTACTTCGTGGCCTTCGGCGCGAGCCTCGATCCCTTCGAGCGCGTGCTGCGTCGCATGGCCGGTCTCGACGACGGTATTCCCGACGCGCTCATGCGCTTCACGCGCCCCGTCTCCGGCGGGTACTACTGGTGCCCGCCCCTCCGAGGGGAGCGGCTGGACCTGCGCGCGGTGGGGCTCTGAGCCCGGACACCGTCGCTGCGGCGGACAATCTACGACCTCACCGAGGGGAATCCATGAACGAAGCCAAGTACCGCGAGGCCGAGCGGAAGGTTTGGCAGACCGTGGGCCTGTCACCGAGCGAGGAGCGCATCCGGCTGGCCTGCACGGGCACGCAGATACGAGTGCAGCTCGTCGGCGCGGGGGACCCGGTGGTCTTTCTGCACGGAGCGCCGAACGCCGGAACGACCTGGGCGCCGATGCTGGAACACTTCCGGGGCTACCGCTGCATCCTGGTCGACCGGCCGGGGACGGGTCTCAGTGAGGACTACGCGATACGCGGCAACGTGCTGGAGGTCGCCGATCGGTTCGTTCCGGACCTCCTCGACGGACTGGGGCTCGATCGCGTCCACGTGGTGGCCTCTTCCTTCGGAGGATTTCTCGCTCTCCGCTCGGCCGCCGCCCGACCGGAGCGGTTCGGTCGCATGGTGCAGATGGCCTGCCCGGCCATGGCCCCGGGCATGAGGACGCCGACGTTCATGCGCATGGCGCGCTTCCGCTTCGTCCGGTGGCTCGTCCCCAGGCTGCCTCCGGCCGAGAGGGCAACCCGCGAGGTGATGCGGCAGATCGGCCACGGCGCGAGCATCGACGACGGTCGAATTCCCAGGCTGTTCTCGGACTGGTACCTCGAGCTTCAGCGACACACCCACACCCTGAAGAACGATCTGGCCATGATCGGCGACGCGCTCTCCGCCTCTGGCTTTGACCCGGCCTTGACTCTCACGCGGCCGGTGCTTCGGGCGGTCACGGCGCCAACCCACTTCCTGTGGGGTGCCGACGACGGCTTCGGCGGCGCGGAGGTCGCCCACCAGGTCGTGTCCGCCATGCCTCACGCGAGCTTCGAGCTGATCCCGCGCGCGGGCCACCTGCCCTGGCTCGACGACCCGCGGCTCATCGCCGGCAAGACCGCCGCGTTCCTGGCGGGGAACTGATGCGTCCGAGACGTCTCGTGCTGTTCTCGCTGCTCGCGCTCGGCGCCGGGAGCTCGGCGTCCGCGCGGCAGATCGCGGTCCGGTCCGCCGAGGAAGTTCTCGCGTCGGCCCAGGTCGTGGCCATCGCGCGGGTCGTGAAGGTCACGGAGAAGGACTCGAAGTGCGATCACCTCACGGAGCTCGTGCTGCGACCCGAGCAGAGCGTGCGCGGACAGCTCCCCCCGTGGGTGAAAGAGGTCCAGCAGTCGATCGGGGAGCACAAGAGCGCGCCGGGCTGCATCAGCGTGAGCGAGACCGTCCCCCCGAGGGCCAGGACGCGCACCGTCGGTGCGAAGGTGATCATCACGATCGAATTCGTCGCGGGCTTGAAGGCCCACCGGGCGATCGCCTCCTTCGAGCTCGCCGAGCTGGAGAAGATCAAGGGCATCGTGCGGCGGCTCTCCACCGCGCGGTCTGCGGACGCGCCGGCGGAGGTCGCGCCCGCGAAGGACGAGGAGCTGCGCTGGGTCGAGGAGACGCTGGAGCAGATGGAGCGCAACCAGGACTTCCAGCTGCTCGTCGCGCGTTTCGGGACCGCCCCCCGCAAGAACGGCAGCTACACCGAGGTCACGCCACGGTCCCCCTCCTTCGCGTCCGTGCTCCTGCTCGACCAGAGACACGAGGGCGGGGCGCGTACCCAGCGCGTCACCGTGGTCTTCGCCCGCGGTAGGCTGCCCGCGGTCGGCGCCTTCGAGGCGCGCTTTGGGCGGGCGAAGAAGACGCCTCCCATGGCGGACCGCGAGGGACGGTCGGTCACCTGGACCAAGATCATCTATGTCGGCACGCCGCGGCTGAAGCGCGGTCAGGGGCGCATCGTGCTCCGGCTCGAGGGCGGCCCCAGCTCGTCGCGCGTGGCCGAGGTGACGGTCGACGATTATCTCGGGAAGTGACCCGCCCCGCGCGGCGCAGGCCCCCGGTCTCGCAGGGACAAATGCGTGGGAGAGACGCGAATGACCTACCGGAGACAGGGCGACCCCGCGCGGACCAAGGCGTGGAAGACGTGGATCGGTGAGAACCGGTTCCACCTCGAGCGCATCGGCCTTCCGCTCGCGCTCTACCAGGACGCCGATCACTGGGACGACTTCCTCGAGAACGGGCACTTGCACTGGCACACCGACGGACCGCCGTTTGATTTTGGCGACCTAAGCCCTGGCCAGATGAAGCAGCTCTGTGCCTTTCTCGAGCAGCACTGCGCTGACAAGGCGCCCCCACTGCTCGGCTGGCTACGTGCGAGGGTGGGCAAAGACGCCGGCGAGTGAAGCGCTCGCGCGAAGCGCGGTTTGGTTCAAGACCTGGGAGGGGACCATGGGAATCGAACAACGGCAGGTGACCGTCGAAGGGAGTCCGGCGCGCGTCTTCGTCGGAGGAGAGGGGGCGCCGCTCGTGCTGGTGCACGGCGGTTGGGGGGACGCTCGGGTCCACTGGCGCCCCGTGTGGGAGCGGCTGGCGGAGCGCTTCCGGGTCATCGCGCCGGACCTCCCGGGCCTCGGCTGGACCGAGCAGCCGTCGCTCGGCACCTACGCGCGCTATGCCCGCTGGCTGGCGGGTCTGCTCGACGCGCTCGGCGTCGAGAGCGCGCAGCTCGTCGGCAACTCGTTCGGCGGGTCCGTCGTGTGGCGCTTCGGCGGCGACTTCCCCGCGCGCTGCCGCGGGCTCGTCCTCGTGAACGGCCTGCCCGTGGGCCGGACGCCGAGGCCCATGCTGTGGATCGGGCGCACGGGGTTCGGTCGGGCCCTGATGCGTGCCATCGCCCGACGGGTCGCGTACACCCCCGCGGCGCTCGGCCGGGCCTTTCCCGACGCGGCGAAGGCGCCGCCCGAGGTGGTTTCGCTGCTCCACCAGCGCGAGCCGCCGCAGCTCGCCGCGCTCACCGCGTGCATCATCGAGGGGGACGGTGGTCCGGCACCGAGCGCGCCCACGCTGCTGCTCTGGGGCGAGGCCGACCGCTTGATCGGCACGAACGCCGACGCGGCAAGAAAGCTGCAGGCTCGCATCCCCGGTGCAGAGCTCCACCTCATCCCCGGCGCCGGTCACTTTCCCCAGGTCGAGGAGCCGGCGGCCTTCATCGCTGCGCTGGAGGCGTTCGTCACGCGCCGATAACCGCCGCATACTTCGGCACCGCGGGCGAGAGGGGCCCGGCCTCCGTGCCAGGGACACGAGGGGCACCCCTCGCCGCAGACCACCGAAGGGAGCAGCACATGACCGCAACCCTCGTCGAGAGCGGCGCACGAGACCTCGTCCTCACCTGCCGCGTGGACGCCCCCCGCGCGCGCGTCTTCCGCGCCTTCACCGAGCCCGGGCACGTGATCCACTGGTGGGGCCCGTTCGGCTTCCGGAATACGATTCACGAGCTCTCCGTGCGGCCCGGCGGGCGCTGGCGCTTCACCATGCACGGGCCCGACGGGACCGACTATCCGAACGAGATCCTCTTCCGGGAGGTGGAGGCGGAGCAGCGGCTTGCCTATCACCACAGCTCGTGCGCGGCCGACTACCCCGCGTTCGAGGTGACGATCACCTTCGCCGACGAGGACCGGGGGACGCGCGTCACCCTGCGGCAAACCCACCCGACGGAGGCGCGGACCGCGGAGGTGCGAACCTACGCCGTCGAGGGAGGCCGGCAGACGCTCACGCGCCTCGATGGCTACCTGGGCACGATGCGCGAGGCACTGGCTGCGGGCGTGCTCGAGGGAGCAGAGCCGCGAGCTGGCGAGCCCGACTTTGTGTTCACGCGGGTCTTTGCCGCTCCGCGGGAGCTCCTCTTCCGCGCGATGACTGAGGCCGCGCACCTCGGCCGATGGTTCGGGCCCGCCGGGATGGGGCTGCGCGTCGTGTCCTCCGAGCTGCGCCCAGGCGGCCAGTTTCGCTACGCCATGACCGGTGGACCCGCGGACCTTTTCGGGCGGTTCGTCTACCGCGAGGTCACTGCGCCCGCGCGCCTGGCCTACGTGGTCTCCTTCACCGACGAGGCAGGCGCCCCCGTCCGCCACCCTCTGAGCCCGGGCTGGCCGCTCGAGGTGCTGTCGGTCCTCACCCTCACGGAGCTCGACGGCCGGACGCTGCTCTTCGCCCGCTCCCTTCCCCTCCACGCCCCGCTCGAGGAGCGACAGACCTTCCTCGCGGGCCATCCGAGCATGGGCCAGGGCGTCGGTGGCATGTACGACCGCCTCGATGCGTACCTGACGACACTCGGGTGAGACGCGCGGAGGGCCGGCTGCGGGCGCAGCGGCTTCAGATCTGAAACCCGGCGGAGAAGCCCGGCCAGAGTCGGACGGTGGTGGCACTGCCGTCCGCGGTGAGGCGCGCGCCGCGGATCAGGCCGAAGCCTTCGCCGCCGCCGACGCTGGTCACGAGCAGGTTCAGCGTCGGGCCGGCGAAGAGCGAGAAGCGCCGGTGCAGGCGGTAGCCGCCGACGAGGCGCAGGGTGGTCAGCGCGTTCTGGCCGTCGGTCCAGGCCTCGTCCTCGTTGACGTGCCAGTGGAGCAGGTCGGTCTCGAGGTAGAACCGCTCGCTGAGCGGAATGTGGCCACCCATTCCGAACCCCGCCAACCAGCGCTTCTTGCCGTCCGAGGTCT
This sequence comes from Deltaproteobacteria bacterium, assembly GCA_020848905.1. Lineage (NCBI taxonomy): Bacteria > Pseudomonadati > Myxococcota > Myxococcia > Deltaproteobacteria bacterium. The sequence goes on along the minus strand of JADLHG010000032.1, from coordinate 20,059 downwards.
CGAGGCCGGCGGCGAGCACGGCGTAGACGTACCGGCCGCCGAGCTTGAGGCCGAGGTTCAGCGGCGCGCTGTCGCTGGCCCAGAGCGCCAGGTGCTGCTGCCCGTTCTTGATCAGATTGAACAGGCCCAGCGGCGCGCTGGAATCCTCGGCCACGTTCACCAGGCCGATCTGGGTTCCCTTCACGCGGCGGCCGATGTTGACGAGCCCCACCTGCGCTCCGCTCACCTGGCCCCCGATGTTGACGAGACCGATCTGCGCGCCCCCGATGGCGGGCCCGACGTTCACGCCCGAGCTCACCTGTGCGCCGCTTACCCGGTCGAGCGCCACGTTGGCCCCGACGGAGATCTGCGCGCCCCTCACGTCGGCGCCGACGAAGTTGAAGCCGGCCGTCGTCTGGACGCCGCGCATCGCCTCGGTGACCCAGCTTGCCCCCACCCCGACGTCCACGCCTTCCAGGCGGGCGTAGGCGCTCGCGCCGAGCGACACCGCCAGGTTGGTCTTCAGCGTGCCGGTGGCCATGCCGCCCGTGCCCACATGGGGCGCCAGCCACAGGGTCACCGGCGCGTGGCGGTAGCTCTTCGCGCGGGTCGCGGCAGGTGCGCGTTCGGTCGGCTCTGCCGCCGCGGCGGGGCGGGAAGCGAGGGCCGACACGACGAGCGCGGCGAGCCCGAGCGATCCGAGCGTGTGCGTGGTGGTCTTTGATCGCGTGGTCATGGGAGGTCTCCTTCGTTCGTGCCTCGATCGGCGGCGACGGCCGCGGCGATCGCGTTCCCTAGCTGGTCGGGAGTGAACGGCTTGCGCAGGATCGGGATCCCCCGGGCCCGGAGCGCCGTCACCTCCGACGAGAGGGCGAGCCCGGTGATCACCAGCACCGGCAGGCCAGGCCGCGTCGCGCGCGCCCGCTCGATGAGCTGTGCTCCCGAGGTGCCCGGCAGGGTGAGGTCCGTCAGCAGGAGCTCGACGCGATCGCCGGCCGGTCCCTGCAGGTGCGCCAGCGCTTCGGCCGCGCAGCCAGCGGTCACGCAGTCGAGCCCCAGCAGGAAGAGCCCGCGACGGAGGGTTTCCCGCTGATCGGCCTGGTCCTCGACGAGCAATACCTGTCTTCTCGCCTGCATCACGCGCCTGAATAGGGCAATCGACGTGCCAGCGGGGCACGACGCGGCGATGGGTGAGCTGGCGGCAGTTTGGGCGCGGAGGGGCCGCGCGCGAGGCGGCCCTCGAGCAGGCCAAAACGGTACGCCGGCGGGACTAACGGTGCGGGACCACGGCAAGACCTGCGGAGCTATACCAAAGTGAGCTAGTTCGAAATGATCGAGGCTCGCGCGGCGCCTCCGTCGGATCGCGCCGCGGGGAGGCGCACGGTGAAGCAACTCCCCCGACCGAGCTCGCTCGTGACCTCGATTCGACCCCCGTGCTCCTCGACGATCTGCTGCGAGATGGACAGCCCGAGCCCCGTGCCCGCGTCGCGCCCTTTGCTGGTGAAGAAGGGCTCGAAGATCTGCTCCAGGCTCTCGACGGGGATGCCCGCGCCGTTGTCCTCGACCAGCACCTCGACTCCGTCCCCCGCGGCGGTCGCGCGGGCGGTGAGCTTGACCCAGGACGACGCCTTGTCGGCTGCCTGACCGGCGTTGATCACCAGGTTGATCAGCACCTGCTCGATCTTGCCGGCGTTCATCCGCACCGGCGGGAGCCCTTCGGCCACCTCGACGTCGAACCGCGTGACCATCTTGCCCACCTGCTTGCCGACCAGGGCCATGACCTGGTCGATCACCTTCGCCACCGACTCGGGCTTCAGCTCGAGGTCCTCGCCGCCGCGGATGTAGTTCTTCAGGTCCGCGACGATCGCGGTGATGCGCTGGGAGCCGTGCTCCATGTTCTCGATCAGCTTGAACAGGTCCTCGAGGAAGGCCTCGTAGCGCAGGTTTAACACCTCCAGGTCGGGGTTCTTCTCGAGCTCGAGCTCGAGCAGCGGACGCATCGCCTCCACGTACCGGCGCAGGATGGGCAGGTTGAAATGGATGAAGTTGTTTGGGTTGTTAATCTCGTGGGCCACCCCCGCGATGATCTGCCCCAGCGCGGCCATCTTGTCGGCGCGGATCATCTGCTGCTGGGCGCGCTTCAGCTCGGTTAGGTCCAGAAACGACCCGACGCGCTCGGTGGTCCCCGGGACGAGGCTGATCGTCACCACCCCGTCGTGGAGCCTGCCGCGTCGATCCCGCAGCTGGGCCTCGTAGGTGCGGGGGGCCGCGCCGGGGTCCCGGCTCCGCACGGCGTGATAGCCCTTCATCTTCTCTAGCGACTGCTCGCTGAAGAAGGCCATCCAGGTCAGCTTCCCCTCGATCTCGGGGCGCGCGTAGCCCGTCAGCTTCGCCCACTCGTCGTTGGCCAGCGAGATCACGGCGTCGTCGTCGAAGAGGATCGTGCCCGTGCCGGTCGTCTCGAAGATCGCCCGGTAGCGCTCTTTCGCCCGGCGCTCCTTCGCCGAGAGCTCCTCGATCTCGACCAGCTTGCGGGCCAGCGCGTCCTTGTCGCGGGCGATGTCGCGCGCGAGGTAGACCGAGATCGAGGCGAGGAGCACGAGGAATCCATAGAGGTAGGCGTGGGACAGGAGCGGGATGAGCCCGGTGTCCCCGAGCATCTGAAGCGCGGCCCCCGCGACCCAGAGCGCGCCGCCGAGGCCGATGATCCAGGCCCCGCTGACGCGCCTGGCCACCGCCACGATCAGCACGCGGAACTGCTCGAGGGATACGAGCCCCGCGAAGCCGTAGTAGACCGTGCGCGGCGTGGCCCAGGCGGCGAGCGCGACGCAGCCCCCAACGACGAGGAGCGCCCAGTACCTGCGGGGCAGCCGGGGCGCGAAGACCGCGTAGTAGAAGCGCAGAAGCAACACGCTGGAGAGGGAGACCGCCGCTCCGAAGGCTCCCACGAAGAGGAGCACCTGGGTGGCGGTGGTGGCCCGGCCCAGCGCCTCCTGGCTGGCGGTGATGGCGGCGACACCGAGCGCCGCGAGGGCGTAGTGCAGGTTCTCGCGTCGGTCGCGATGGAAAAGAAAGAGCAGGAGGTGGAGCAGGGCCAGCGCCACTGTCGCGCCGATGAAGGGCGGGGCGAGGCGCAGGGCGGAGGCGGTCGTGGACGCGCGGGCGCCCGGGGGGTGCCCCAGCGCCAGCTCGAAGCCGGCCGGGAAGTCGATGCGCCCGAGGGCCGCGAGGTGCCGCGAGGCGAAGCGCACCGCGATCACGTGACGCCCTGCCCGGGGGAAGATGACCCAGCGCGGTGGGTCGGCCCGAAAGTCCACCGGGGTCGTTCCCGTCGAGGCCACGGCGCCCGGGTCCCCGACGGCGAACTGCCGCACGCCGTCGACGAACAGCTCGGCCGCGCCCGCGTAGCGGCCGTGAAGCGGCACCGGCCGGCCGGCCAGCTCCGGCGGGACGTCTACTTTCAGCCGGAACCAGCCGATCCCCGACCAGCCCTTCACCGTCGCTCCGTGCCAGAGGGCCGAGCCCACCGCCTGCCAGCCGCTGTCGTCCAGCCCCGGGGCCGCCCACGCCGGATCGTCGCCGGCGCGGGCCCGGAAGGGCGCGCGGATCCACTCGGGGCCGCTCTGGCCGGGGCCACGGAGGACGAGGGCCTCTTCCTCGGCCCGGGCGGAGCTCGGGAGCAGCGAGCAAAGAGCCACGAGCGGTGCGAACGTCGCGACGAGCCGCGCGCGCGTCACGGCTCTAGCCCACGCCATAGGCCTTGAGCTTGCGATGCAGCGTCTGCAGGCCGATCTCGAGCACGCGGGCGGCCTGGCTCTTGTTCCGCCCCACCGCCGCGTAGACCGCCAGGATGTGCCGCCGCTCGACGTCGGCCAGCGGCTCGAGCTGCCCGACCTCGACCGCCTGGCCGAGGGCCTTGACCGGAGCCGACCTGCCGGCCGCGCCGAGGCGCAGGTGCTGGGGTTCGATCACGCCGCCCTGGGCCAGGTTCGCCGCCGCCTCGAGCACGCCCTTGAGCTCGCGCACGTTCCCCGGCCAGTCGTGCCCGAGGAGGGCCAGCTCGGCCGGCTCGGAGAGGCGAGCCTGCGGATGCGACGTGGACGCGCCGAGCAGCCGTTCGGCGAGGAGCGGGAGGTCCTCCTTGCGCCGGCGCAGCGGCGGCAGGTGCAGATGGGCGAACTGCAGCCGATAGAGGAGGTCCTTGCGAAAGGCGCGCGCGGCGACCCGCTGCGCCAGGTCCTGGTTGGTCGCCGCGACGATGCGCACGTCGGCCCGTTCGGTGCGCGTCGAGCCGACCGGCACGTACTCGCCCTCCTGCAGGAGGCGGAGCAGCTTGCCCTGGGTCTCGAGCGACAGGTCGCCGATCTCGTCGAGAAAGAGTGTGCCGCCCCGGGCGCGGGCCAGGTAACCGGGCCGGTCGCGGTCGGCCCCGGTGAAGGCGCCCCTCACGTGCCCGAAGAACTCGGACTCGAAGAGCGAGGGCGTCACCGCGAGCAGGTTGACCGGGACGAAGGGGCCCGCCCTGCGCCGGCTCGCCTGGTGGATGGCGCGGGCCAGCACCTCCTTGCCCACGCCCGTCTCGCCCGTGATCAGGATCGGGATCTGCGAGACCGCGTGCAGCTCGGCCTCGCGCAGCAGGCGGAGGGTGTGCGGGTCGGCGGTGACGAAGTCCGAAAACGCGGCGGGCTGCGCGAGCGCCTGGTCGTGGGCCTCGTCCGACCGCAGCCGCAAGGCCTCGAGCATCCGCCGCCGCTCGAGCGCGCGGTCCAGCGCGTGACAGAGCTCCTCCGGCGTGGTCGGCTTGACGAGGTAGTCGTAGGCCCCGAGCTTCATCGCCCGGATCACCAGGGGGATGCTCTGGTGGGCCGTGACCATGATGCACTCGGTCTGCGGGTTGCGCTCCTTGATGAGCTGCAGCAGCTCGATCCCGTCGGGCCCCGGCATCGAAATGTCCAGAAACGCGCAGTCGAAGGTCTTCTCGTCGAGCAGCGCCGCCACTTCCGTCGACCGGACGACGCCCGTCACGTCGGCGTAGCCCTCGAGCCGCAGCCCCCGCGCCACGCTGTCGAGGAAGTCCTGCTCGTCATCGACCACGAGGATGGAAGTCGCCATCTCCGTCGCTGCCACCGCGCGCCCCTTCGCGCGTGGCAGGCATTCTACCCGATCTGGCGGTCAGACCCAGCCCCGGGCGCGGCGAGGCGCCCACCCCGGGAGCAGTGAGAGGCGGCGCGTACGTCAGCCGAACTGCACCGAGCGCTTCGTGAACGCCCCATCCATCCACCAGCCGGTGATGGGAAACGTGGTGCGAGGTCTCTCGTCGGCCACCGCGCCCGCGGCGACGAGCACCGGCGCGTAGTGCTCCCAGGTCGGCAGGGCCACCCTGGCGGCCGGCGCGCGAGCCTGGAAGTCGAGGAGGGCGTCGACGTCGAGACGCGCGAGCGCGTCGTGGGCCCAGCTATCGAAGTCGCGGGCCCACTGCGGCGTGCCCGGGCGGAAGGCGAACTGCATGTTGTGCGTGAGAAACCCGCTGCCGAAGATCAGCACGCCTTCGTCGCGCAGCGGCGCGAGGGCCCGGCCGAGCTCGAAGAGCTCCGGCGCGTCGAGGCCGGGCATCGACACCTGGAGCACGGGGACGTCCGCCGCGGGATACATCGGCACGAGCGGCACGTAGGCCCCGTGGTCGAGCCCGCGAGCCGGGTCGTCGGTGAACGGGATCCCCTGCTGCCGCAGGAGGTCCCGCACGCGCGCGGCGAGCGAGGGCGCGCCGGGGGCGGGGTACCGGGTCTGGTAGTACCGCTCGGGGAAGCCGTAGAAGTCGTAGACCAGCGGTACGGTCGCCGTGGCCCCCAGCGTGGTCGGCCGCTCCTCCCAGTGCGCCGAGACCATCAGTACGCTCGACGGCCGCGGCAGCGCCTTCGCCCACGCGGCGAGCTCGCCCATCCACCCCGCGTCGTCGAGGAGGATCGGCGCGCCGTGCGCGGCGAAGATGACCGGCATGCGTCCGTCAGATCGGCTTGGCTCGGTCTCGCGGGGCGTCGTCATCTTTCCTCGCTCCTGCAGCGCTCCGTTACTTCCTGCACCACCACAGCCCCGTGCACTCGGGCAGCACCCGGCTGCCGCGCGAGGCGAAGCGTCTGGCCGCTTCGTCACCGAAGAAGAATCCGACCAGGCGCTCGCCCTCGGCCAGCGACGAGAACTCGTAGTCCGTTCGAATCCAGCTCCTTTCGAAGTGGAGCTCCTCCTCGAGCAGGGCGTAGTACCGCCCGAGCTGGGTCGGCGGATCGAACGGAACCGTGTGGCCGGTGCCCAGCGTCTCGATGACCAGGGCCGTGCCACCGGGCCTGAGCACGCGCAGCAGCTCGCCGAGAGCGCTCTCGATCGGGGCCCTCCAGCCGTGCTCGTTCCAGACCGTCTGATGGCCGTAGCTCCAGCCGGCGACCGCGAGGTCGGCCGCGTCGTTCGCCACCGGCAAACACGCGTTGTCGGCCACGCCGAAGGCGCACCGACCGGCGCCGAGGCGGGCCAGGTTGCCCCGGGCCACCCGCACCATCGGGGCCGCGAGGTCGAAGGCCACGATGGACCGCACGTGGGGAGCGAGCAGCGCCGTCACCCGCCCGGTGCCCGCCCCGAGCTCGACCACCTCGGCACCCTCGAGGGGGGTGATCGCCCGGATGCCCTTGAGCAGGTTGCCCTCGCGATCCTCGCGCCGGACGAGCGCGTCGTACTCCCCCGGATGAACGTCATAGACCGTCCGAGCGTCGCTCATCGCGACGACGCCGCGCTGGACCGCAGGTTCTCCGCCACCGCGGCCCGGATCAGGGCCTTGAACGCCTCGGCGTCCAGCGCTTCTCCCTCGCGGAGGTCGATGGCGCGACGCGTGTTGCCCTCCAGGCTGGCGTTGAAGAGCCCCCGAGGATCCTTGAGCGAGGCGCCCCGGGCGAAGGTCAGCTTGACCACCTGCTTGTAGGCCTCTCCCGTGCAAACGATCCCCGCGTGCGACCACACCGGCGTGCCCAGCGGGTTGCTGGGCTTGACCCACTTGCACTCCTCGGCGATCTCAGGGTCCGCCTCGTGGATCAGGCGGCGAACCTCCGCCAGCATCGCGGCGCGCCAGCCACCCAGGGACCGGAGCCGCTCGTCGATGCGGCGAGAGGCCGCCTCGCCCGTCCCGCGCTTCGCTTCCGCGCTGGGCTTGACCTTTGGTTTCGCTCTGGCTGGCATGGGCCGGAAGTCTACCCCGATCTATCGCCGCGGGTACCTTCACGCGCGACGTATCGGCCTATACTTCGCGCCACCCTGGAGGGAGGCCTGCGATGCGAAAGAAGTTCCTGCGAGAGCTCGCGAGGCTCGGCTTGCCTGTGCGGCCCGGCCCCGAGGTCAACGTGGCGCCGATCACCGAGGCGGACCTCGCGCCGCTCCCCGAGACCGCGCGCCGCTACCTCCGCTTCATGCGGGTCCTCGGCCGACCGCGCGACTGGTCGTTCCGCCTCGGTTTCACGGGGCGCTTCCGCCGCTCGCGCGACGAGGCGTGGATGCGGTGCGAGGCCTGGCAGTACAACACGCGGCTTGCCCTGGCGCGGATCTTCTACCTGCAGCTTCGCTTCTGCGGCGTCGTGCCGGTCCTCGGACGCGACACCTACGCCGACGGTCGCGGGCGCATGCTCATCCGCCTGCTCGACCTCGTCACCGTCGGTGACGGAACCGGGGAGGCCTACGACACGGGGGAGCTGGTCACCTACCTCAACGACGGCGTGCTGATCGCCCCGACCCTGCTCCTCGTGCCCGAGGTGACGTGGCGCGAGGTGGACGACCGCTCCTTCGGGCTGTCTATCGTCGACCACGGCCGCACCGTCAGCGCGCGGGTGCTCGTCGATGACGAGGGCGCGCCGCTCGACTTCGAGACCACCGACCGCTTCTATGCGGACCCCAAGGACCCTGCCCAGGTGAAGCGCTGCCGCTGGACCACCCCCGTGGCCGGCTGGCAGGAGGTGGGCGGCCGCCGACTGCCGACCGCGGGCCAGGCGGTCTGGCATCCGCCGGGCGAGGCCGAGCTCGCCTACGCCGACTTCGTCTTCGACCCCGCGACGCTGGTCTTCAACGTCGCGCCAGGGGAGTGAGCCGCCGGCAGGTCGGAATGACGGCGCCACCGAGGCCGGCCCCGCTCCGTCGCGTTGGTAAAGGCTGCTTTACTTTGTCTCTGCTCTGGGCAAGACTTCTTTACTAGCGGCCATGGTAAGGATCACGGGGAGATACCATCGCAAGACCGCCGGCGACGAGGAGGTCGCGGCCTTCATCCCCCACGCGCTCCCGCCGGCCGATCCGCCCCTCGCGCTCGACCTGCGCGCCCGCGAGCTACTCCGGGCGGCCGAGCACGCACTCTCGCGGCTCGAGCTCGCCGGCGAGATGGTGCCGTCGATCGAGTGGTTCGTCTACGCCTTCGTCCGCAAGGAGGCGGTGCTCTCGTCACAGATCGAGGGCACGCAAGCGACGCTCGTGGACCTCCTCTCCTACGAGGCGGGCGCCCGGCCTGAGCCCGCGAGCGAGGTAGAGGTGCAGGAGGTTTGCAGCTACCTCGAGGCGCTGACCTTCGCCCGAGATGAGCTTGCCCGCGAGGACGGCCTGCCACTCTCGGTCCGGTTGCTCAACGAGACCCACCGTCGCCTGATGAAGGGCGTTCGCGGCGCAGAGAAGCAGCCCGGTGAGGTGCGACGCAGCCAGAATTGGATCGGCGGCACCCGACCGGGAAACGCGGCGTTCGTGCCCCCTCCACCGCAGGAGGTCCCCCGCCTCCTGGGTGATCTCGAGAAATACCTCCACGCCGAGGACTCGGCGCCGGCGCTGATTCGCGCCGGGCTCGCGCACGTGCAGTTCGAGACCATCCACCCCTATCTCGACGGAAACGGGCGCCTTGGTCGGCTGCTCGTCATCCTGCTCCTCCAGGAGTGGAAGCTGCTCTCGCAGCCGCTTCTCTACCTGAGCCTGTTCTTCAAGCGCCGGCGGGAGGACTACTACCGCGTCCTCAGCCGGGTACGAACGGACGGCGACTGGGAGGGGTGGACCGCATTCTTCCTCGAGGGAGTAGCGATCACCGCGGAGGAGGCGGTGCAGAGCGCGCGGGCCCTCTTTGCCCTGGTCGGCGATGACCGTGCGCGTGTCCTGGCTGCGAGCAAGGCGTCGGTCGTCGCGTCACGGCTCTTCGAGGAGCTGCCACGCCATCCGGTCGTGACGATCTCCGGGATGGTCAGGCTCCTCCAGACGACGAAGCCGACTGCTGCGAAGGCAGTCTCGCTCCTCGAGGAGGTTGGGGTTCTTGCCGAGACGACAGGTCGCCGGCGCGACCGGACCTTCAGCTACACGAAATACCTCGACCTCCTACGCGTCGGGACGGAGCTCGAGTAAGGGCGGGTTCCCGGGCTCCGAGCCCAGCGACGCTAGGCCTCTGCCGCTGGCCGCCTTCACGGCTGGGACGATGGCGTGCATCGTGTCAGCTCGTGCACGAAGACCCCCTTCTCCTTCCCGAGCTCCTTGGCCGCCTGCGCGACCATCGAGTGATGGGTGAAGACGAGGACCTGGGTCTTCTGCGCGAACTCGGCGAGGACCTCGAGGCAGGCCTTGCTGCGCGCGTCGTCGAATCCGACCAGGATGTCGTCGACCACGAAGGGCAGGGGATCCTGCTGGTCCCGCTGCAGCTCGATGGTCGCGAGTCGCAAGGCCAGAAAGAGCTGATCCCGGGTGCCGTCGCTCATACCATCCACACTCACCTCGGTCTTGTCGGGGCGGACGCCGAGAAGCACGGGCTGGCCGTCGTCATCGAGCTCGTCGCGAAGACCCGAGAAGGAGCCCAGGCTGAGCCTGGCGAAGAGCTCGCCCGCGCGCCTGAGCACCGGCGTCTGGTTCTCCTGGCGGTAGCGCTCCATCTGCTCCTCGAGGATGAGGCGGGCGATCGTGAGCCGCAGGTACTGCTCCGCGTCGGGGATGATGCCGGCCACGAGCTGCTCGGCACGCTCCGCGGCCTCGGCAGCCTTCGACGAGCCATCCAGGGTCTGGAGCTTCACGAGCAGGGCCTGCCGGTGGTCCCGCCCTGCATCTCGCTCGCGCTCCAGGACGGGGAGTTTGGCGTCGAGCTGGGTCAGCTCGTTACCCGCCTGGTCCGCGTCCAGTTCTCGGGCTTCCTCTTCTAGCTCGTCGATGCGGTGACCCTCGCCGGACTGATGGAGCTGCTGCTGCAGGGTCTCGAGCCGGGAGGCCAGCTGGCGCTTATGCTGCGAGCGCTCCGCGACCGGAGCCACTTCCTCGTCGGTCGCAACGCCTGCCTCGACCCGCAGCGCGGCTAGACTCTGCTCGGCGAGCTGGATCTCCTGGCGAGCCTCTGCGACCTCCTCCTCCAGCTCGCGGAGCTGGGCCCGCAGCTTCTGCAGACTGGCGGCGTCCGCCTGGGCCTTGCCGAGTCGCCGGACCAGGCTCTGGGTGACCTCGGCCGGGGTTTGCTCGCCCATGTCGAGGGCAATTCGCTGCGCGAGCTGGGTCACCGCCGCGGTGAAGCGCTCCTCGTCTTTGTCCATGCCGTAGATGCGCTTGTGGGCGGTGTCGGCCTCCTTCAGCTGCCCGAAGAGCGCCTCGAGCTTCTCCATCGTCGCGAGGGCGAGGTCGGGGTGCGGGTTGGTCCCGAGGCCCAGGCCCTCCACGGCCTCGGCCCAGTCGAGGCCCCAGCGCTCGAGCTCCTCCTCGGCCTGGCGCCGCGCCTCCGTTGCGTTCTTGAGCTGGAGCTCGAGCTTCTGCAGCGCAGCCTCGAGCTCCCTCTTTCGCCGGGTCGCGCTCTCCTGCTGGCTGGCGAGCTGCTCGCAGCGGGCAAGAAGCGCCTCGAGCCCCTCCGTCTCGGGCTCTGGCTGCTGGCCAAGTTTCCTCAGCTCGGCCGTGAGGGCCTCGAGGTGTGAGGCCTGCGTGGCCTCCAGCACACGGACCTCCGCCTTCGCGCCGTCGAGCTGCCCGGCCTTCTGCAAGAGCTGCTCCACGCGCTGCAGCCACTCCTTCATCTCCTTGGGCGTACCGACCTGGTCGGTGATCCCGTTCCAGGCAGCCTGCCAGGCGATTTCGAGCTGGCCCCGGGAGGCTGCCTGCTCGCTCAGCGTGCCGTCGAGCCTGGAAAGAAGCTCCTGCTTGGCCTCGATCTGGCTCTCCAGCGACGCCCGCTCCTGAACGCGCTGCGCATCCACGCGAAGCCTGTCGGCCATGTCGTCAGCCGTCAGCACGGCCTGCTCGTAGGCGCCGGGGAGATCCCTGCGACCGGCGTACTGCGTGGCCGCAGCTCCAGGGTCCGTCCCGTCGATGAAGGTGCCGCGGATGAGCTGCCAGCCCTGCTCGCGGTGGTCGCGGGCCGCCTGGAGCTCGTCGAGCGAGGGGACCTGGCTCGAGCGGAGCAAGGCCTTCAGGCTCTCCTCGTGGTGCCCTAGCGCCTGCTTCGCCTCGGCCTGACGACGAACCGTCTCGCGAGCCTGCTCGTCCAGCGCGTCGAACTTCCTCTCGAAGCTGTCCAGCACGGCCTTCTCGGGCATCGCCTGTCGGGTCAGCTCCTCGAGGTTCTCGTCGAACCTGCCCAGGCGGGACAGCTCGCGGGAGCAGGCCTCTTCGTGCTGACTCGCCGCACTGCGGGCCTTGTGGAGCGCCTTCGCCAGGTCGCCTTCGTTGCGGGCGGCCCGGGTCGCGGCCTGCAGCGAGGCCACGTCCTGGCCGGGCCCGGACAGGGCCTCCAGCTGCTGCTCGAGGCTGGCCTTCTCGTCGGACAGCTCGCGGTGCTTGGCCTCGAGCTGCCCCGTCTTCTGTTTGAGCAGGCTCGAGTCCTGCGCCAGGGTGGCGATCAGCCGCTTCTTGTTGAGGAGCGGCTTCAGGGTCTCGACCGATTCGAGGTCGAGGTCCGGGCGAATGCCGGTGAGCAGGTCCTGCGCCGCGTTGCGGTGATCGCGGCGCTTGGCATCCTGCGCGGGCTTGTCTCTCACCGACTTCTGAAAGGCGCCCAGCTGAAGCTGCAGCTCCTCGATGGCCTCCCGATTCTCGAGCAGACCCTGCGGGACGTCGATCCCGCCAGCCTCCTTTTGCACCCGGTCGAGCTTGGCGCTCGCCTTCTGCAGCCGCTCCCCGGCCAGGGACAGCTTGTCGAGGGCGGCTTGCCGACGCGCACCGAAGTCCTCGGAGAGCAGCACGTCGTCTTCCAGGCCGGCCTGGCGTTCGAGCAGCTCGCGGCGCTCGGCCAGGGGCCCAGCGACCCGTCTGAAGCGCTCGAGCTTGCTCTTGCCACGTCTCGCCTCGGCGATCGCCGCATCGATCCGGGCGACGGCCTCCTCTGCCTCCTTCAGCTCCTTCTGGAGGTCCTTCCATTCTCTCACCGAGACCAACGCCTGCTTCTCCTCGCGCCGGGCTTCCTTGAGCTTCGCGGCGGCGGCGTTGATGAGCTGGTTCTGCCCCCTGGACTTGAACAGGCCGTCCGCCTCCGCAGCCAGCTCGCCGAGGAGGTTGGTCTTCCCCATGGTCCCGAGCGCCGCACCGAAGAGGGACTTTCCGAGGTCACCGCTCTGCTCGAGGATGGCCTGGCCACCCTGGACGAGCCCGGCGTGGTCGAGGCCGTGAAGCTGGGAGAAGAGCTTCTCGTCGAGCCCTGGCAGCAGCTTGCTCAGGGTGTCGTCGCCGATGGGCGCCTCCGTTCCGGCGTCGAGCAGCGTGTCCTTGTTGCCCTTGCGTCGCACGCAGGCCAGCTCCTCGCCGCCCGAGGTCTCGAGGACGCCGCCCACGCGAAGCTGCTTGTGGTCGTGGACAAAGTTGTCCGTGCAGCGCGCCTCGATGCCGAACAGCCAGGCCTTGAGCGCCCGCAGCGTCGAGCTCTTGCCCGCCTCGTTGGGGCCCTGCACCACGTGCAGCCCGGGCTTGCCGTCGCTCAGATCGAGGGTCTCCTTGGTGAACGGACCGAAGGCGAGCAGGTCGAGTCGCTTGATCTTCACGACGCACCCCCGGTCTGGAGGAGCCTGCCGAGGAGCAACTCCTTGGCCTCTTCGATGAGCCGGGCCACGACCTCCGGGTCCTCGAGTCTCAGCCCATCCGCTCCGACGAACACCTCCGGAGGGAGCTTCTCCCGGAAGGTTGCCAGGGCTGCCTCGAGCCCTCGTACGGCGCTCGGCTCCTCACGGACCTCCAGGATGCTTCTGGCCAGGCCGCCCAGGGCTCCGTCTCCCGCGAGCACCGCTCCCCGGTCCAGCTTGCCGGTGGTGGCCAGCTCCACCTTCTCGATCCACAGGTCCTCTCCCCCGAGCTCGGCGGCCAGCTCGAGGAGCTTCTGCCGCAGCCATTGGGTCTTGCCCCGGAGCTCCGCGTGGACTGGGCTCGCACCGACGAAGCGCATCCGCGTGGCGACGATGCGGTCCTCGGCGTCGTCGACGGCCTCGCGCAGGGCCTTGCTGGCGCTGTCCAGCACGCTCTGCAGGCTGGTGACCTTGCCGAGGTCCACCTCGCAGCTCGCCCAGCGGACCACGTCCAGCACCCGGTGCTCGACGCTCTCGACCCGGCCGTCCTCGACGGTGACCAGGCAGCACCCCTTGGGGCCGGTCTCGCGGGCGTGCCGACCCTGCAGGCAGCCGGGAAAGACCACCCACGGGTCCGTCGAAGCCTCCTCGCGCGCGTGCACGTGGCCGAGAGCCCAGTACTGGTAGTCCCTGGCCCGCAGGTCGTCGAGCTTGCACGGAGCGTAGTCGGCATGGCCCTCGCGACCGTCCAGGCTCGTGTGCAAAAGGCCGATGTTGAACATCCCCGGCCTCGCCGCGGGGAAGCCGGCAGCCAGGTTCTCCTCGACGTGCTGCTGGCCGAAGCTCTGGCCGTGGATGGCGACCTCGATCTCCGCAAGGACCTCTGTTCGGGGTTTGTTCGCTGGAAACAGCGTCAGGTTCTTCGGCTTCTCCAGCGCCTTGGTGAGCTTGCTCTCGGCGTCGTGGTTGCCGAGCACGCCGAAGACCCGGATGCCCGCCCGGTCCAGCTCGCCGAGCTTTCTCGCCAGGAAGATCGCCGTGCTGAAGTCCTGCCAGGTGCCGTCGTAGAGGTCGCCCGCGAGCAGCACGAAGGCCACCCTCTCCTCGATGGCCAGCTCCACCAGATTATTGAACGCCTCGCGCGTCGCGCCGCGGAGCGCGTCGACCGGTGCTCCCTCGTGCCGGGCCAGCCCCCGCAAGGGGCTATCGAGGTGCAGGTCGGCGGCGTGGAGGAATTTCATGGTGGGCTCCCCTCTGATGCGCGGGTGCGGCGTTTCCACGTCGACAGGCCCATGAAGAGCTTGGTCGCATCCGCTGACGTGTAGATCAGCTCGGCCGCCCTCTGGCCGGTGATGGCCCAGTGGAGCTTGTTCTGCACGCCCGCGAAGAACTCCTGCGTGAGTGGCACCTTCGCGTCGTCGAGTACGAAGCCCTTGATGATGAACTCGCGCAGGGTCTTGGTCGCCCAGATGCGAAACTGCGTGGCCTGGCAGCTGTTCACGCGGTACCCGACGGCGATGATCGCGTCGAGGTTGTAGAACTCGACCCCCCGCGTGACCTCCCGCTCGCCCTCCCGACCAACTATTTCCATTTTGGAAACAGTTGCAGCCCTGCTGAGCTCCTCGGACTCGAAGATGCTCTTCAGGTGCTTGTTGATGGCCGGCACGCCGACGCCGAACAGCTCGGCAAGCGCCTTCTGCGTCAGCCACGCGGTGTCATCCTTGAAGAGGACGCGCACCTTCACCGCGCCATCGGGGGCGGCGTAGAGGAGGAAGTCGCTCGGGATGGGCACCGAGTCTCGCGGCCCTCGGGTCATGCAGCGACCTCCTTGTCTTTCGCCACGCCAGGGTGGCTCGCGACGTCGCCCACGGAAACCCACCGTTCAGGCATCGTCCGTCCCTCGAAGAAGCGCCGGCATTCTGACCTGTTGGGTGGGCTCCCCCTGAGCGCGACGAGAAGCTATCGCCCCCCCTTAGGATGCACAAGACCTCACGCGGCGCTCGTCAGGGCCGAGCCCTCAGGCTGCCGCGGCCGTGGGCTTCCTCGGCGCCGGCTTCTCCGCGCCCGCGGGAGCGTGGGCCACGGGCTTGGCCGCCGTCGGCGGTGATGGCTTGGCCGCCGCCGGGGTCGCCGTCGGGGCCGTCGTCGCGGCCACCGGCGTGGCAGCCACCGGCGCCACCGGTTTCTTGTCGGCGCTCTCGGCCTCGAACGCGGTCGGCTTCCCGATGCCGTGCTTCTCGAGGAGCTGGCGCCGCACCTCCTGGAGCGCGTCGACGTGCTCCAACAAGTACTGCCGCGCGGCCTCCCGGCCCTGGCCGATGCGGGTCGCGTTGTGGGAGTACCAGCTGCCGCTCTTTTCGATCAGGCCGGCCTCCACCCCGAGGTCGATGACCTCGCCGGCCAGCGAAATGCCCTCGCCGTAGCGCAGGTCGAACTCCGCCTCCCGGAAGGGCGAGGCCATCTTGTTCTTGGCCACCTTCACCTTCGCGCGGCTGCCGACGACGCTCTCGCCCTCCTTGAGGACGCCGACGCGGCGGATGTCGAGCCGCACCGAGGCGTAGAACTTGAGCGCGTTGCCCCCCGTCGTCGTCTCCGGGCTGCCGAACATGACACCGATCTTCATGCGGAGCTGGTTGATGAAGATGACCAGCGTCTTGCTCCGCGCACACGACCCGGTGAGCTTGCGCAGGGCCTGGCTCATGAGCCGGGCCTGCAGCCCCACGTGCGAGTCCCCCATGTCGCCCTCGAGCTCGGCCTTCGGGACGAGGGCCGCCACCGAGTCGACCACCACGACGTCGACCGCGTTCGTCTTCACCAGCATGTCGGTGATCTCGAGCGCCTGCTCGCCGCAGTCCGGCTGCGAGAGCAGAAGGTCGTCCACCCGCACGCCGAGCTTCCTGGCGTAGCCCACGTCGAGCGCGTGCTCGGCGTCGATGAAGGCGCAGACCCCGCCGGCCCGCTGGGCCTCGGCCACCGCGTGCAGGGCGAGGGTGGTCTTGCCCGTCGACTCCGGACCGTATATCTCGACCACCCGGCCGCGAGGTAGCCCGCCGACCCCGAGCGCCAGGTCCAGCCCCAGCGACCCGGTGGAGATGACCTCCACCTCGGGGGCGGCGCCCTTCTCCCCGAGGCGCATGATCGCGCCCTTGCCGTACTGCTTCTCGATCGCGGCCACCGCTGCCGTCACGGCCTGGCTCTTCTCGTTCTTCTCGGTCCTGGTCTCCATCGCTGATCTCCTTTTCTTGATCTCTTTGAGTAGGTTACGGGGTACCTCTGACAAAAGCGGTCAGAGCTCGCAACCTGCGGGATCGAGGACTGATCCGGCGATCAGGACAGCGGAGGAGGCAGCGAGACGAGAAAAGCGATTGGACGCGGCAGGTTAACGCGTGCTCTACTCTGACAAGTTCTGTCAGACCAGGCACGGCTCGACGAGGCCACCGTGAAGAAGAGGAAGAAGAAAAGCCCCGAACGCTACGCGCCCGCCCGCCGCCTCAACGAGCTCAAGGACCTGATCAACTCCACCGGCGGGGTCACCGTCTACGAGATCGCCGAGCGGCTTCGCGTGAGCGTCCGCACGGCGATCCGCTACGTGCGCGCCCTGCAAGCGAGCGAGGAGCCGCTCTACCAAGATCGCGAGGACCGGAAGACGGTCTGGCGGCTGATGCCGAGCGCCCGCCACCAGACGATCACGCTCAGCACGAGCCAGATGATCTCGCTCTACCTCTCGCGGCGCGTCTTCGACTTCCTCGCGGGCACCGGTTTCAAGGAAGACCTCGACGACGTCTTCGCGCGACTCGAGGCCCTGCTCAAGCGCAAGGACTTCGTCGCAGCGCGAAACCTCGACCGCAAGATCCACGACGTCAACGAGGCGCCGCACCTCTACCAGGATCGCATCGAGCACGTGAACGACATGATCACCGCGCTCCTGCGCGAGGAGCGCCTGCGGGTCACCCACGGCAGCGTCGCCAAGTACCAGAAGCCATTCCTCCTCGATCCCTACACGCTCCTCATCTACAAGAAGGGGCTCTACCTCGCCGGGCACAGCCATCACCATCAGGGCCTGCGGACCTTCTCGCTCGACGGCTTCAAGGAGGTCGAGTGGCTGAAGGGCGAGAAGTTCGAGTACCCGGCCGACTACCAGCCCTCCCAGCTCTCCGAGGGCGCGTTCGGCCTCATCGGTGGGCCGCGCACCCGCGTGCGCATCTTCTTCGACGAGAAAGTCGCGCGCTACGTGCGCCGGCGTCAGTGGCACCCGACGCAGGAGCTCAAGAAGGTCGAGGGCGGCGTCGAGCTCAACATGGAGGTCGCCGGCACGGTCGAGCTCTTGAGCTGGGTGCTCGGCTTCGGCGACAAGGCCGAGGTGCTCGAGCCCGAGAGCCTGCGCGAGGAGATCGGCGCCGAGACGGCCCGGGTGGCGGCTCGATATTCAAGAAAGTAGCCGACCACCTCCGCCACCTGTCCCAAATCGCCGTTTCGATCCGCGTTTCTTCTTCAGAGGAGAGGCGCGGTGTCCGGAGACGAGCCAGCAACCAAGAAGCCGATGACGAAGCCCGGCGATGGCACCAAGCCGCTGGCGCGGGAAGCCCGGCGGCAGGTGGTCGTGGACGTCCTGGCCATCGCGGTGGTCGACCTCCTGCTCGAGGCGCGAGCCCGCGACCGAGAAGCTCGCGATGCCTCAACCTGTTAAATGGAAAGAGGTTCTTGCCTTGCCATCCCGGAGAACCAACGCCGTCATGTCCCTTGGCGACGACCCTCGTCGCGAAGGAGACGCCGGCATGGGCAAGAGGGAACAGATCAGGAAGGACCGGGCCGCGGCGGCCACGGTCGCCGAGCAGCTGGCCGCGCTCGACAAGCTGTCCGTGGGCGAGCTCGTGGAGAAGTACCGCGAGGTCTTCGGCGTGCCGACCCGCACCCGGAACAAGAGCTACCTGCGAAAGAAGGTCGGCTGGCGCATCCAGGAGCTCGCCGAGGGCGGCCTGCCGCCGCGCGCGCTCGCGAAGATCGAGGAGCTGGCGCCGCTGGCGCCGGTGCGGTGGCGCTCGACGCAGCCGGGGCCGGGGCCCGCGGTCGCCATCGTGGCGGCGCCGGGGCAGGACGTCACCCGCGATCCCCGTCTGCCGCCTGCCGGCTCGGTGCTGGTCCGGGTCCACAAAGGCGTCGAGCACCGCGTGACGGTCCTCGCCGACGGCTTCGAGTACCAGGGCGAGCGCTATCAGACGCTCTCCCACCTGGCGCGGGTGATCGCCGGCACCCCCTGGAACGGGTATCTGTTCTTCGGTCTCAAGCGCCGCCCGCGAGCGACCGAGCCTGAGCTGGCCGGAGACGTCGGATGAGCGCTCGGCGGAATGGAAGCAGGGCGAGCGCGCCGGCGCCCGAGGTCAAACGCTGCGCGATCTACACGCGCAAGTCCACGTCGGCGGGTCTCGATCAGGAGTTCAACTCGCTCGACGCGCAGCGCGAGGCCTGCGAGCAGTACGTCCGCAACCAGGCCTGCATCGGCTGGCAGCTCCTGCCCCAGCACTACGACGACGGCGGCTTCACTGGCGCGAACCTCGAGCGACCAGCCTTCGCGCGCCTGATGCAGGACGTGGAGGCGGGGAAGATCGACGTGGTGGTGGTCTACAAGGTCGATCGCCTCTCGCGCTCCCTCCTGGATTTCGCCAAGGTGATGGACCGCTTCAGCCGGTCCGGCGCGGCCTTCGTCAGCGTCACCCAGAACTTCTCGACCGCCGACGCGATGGGCCGCCTCACCTTGAATATGCTGATGAGTTTCGCCGAGTTCGAGCGAGAGATGATCGCCGAACGGACGCGGGACAAGATCGCCGCCTCGCGCCGAAAGGGGAAGTGGACTGGCGGCATCGCGCCGCTCGGCTACGACGTCGTCGACCGCAAGCTGGTCGTGAACGAGGTCGAGGCCGCGCTGGTCCGGCGGATTTACGAGCTCTACCTCGACAGGCGATCGGCGGTGGCCGTGGCCAAGGCCCTGAACGCCGAGCACCGGACGACCAAGCACCACGTCGCCAAGAACGGCAACAGCCACGGCGCGCGCGAGTGGGACAAGAACGCCGTGCTGATCGTGCTGGCGAGCCCGATCGCGGCGGGGCTGATGTCCGTCGGCCGCGAGGTCTTCGAGGGCGAGCACCAGGCCATCATCGGGCGGGACGTCTACGAGCGCGTGCAGTTCCTGCTCGCCGAGAAGGGTGGCATGCGGACCGTCCACCACGGCCGCAACCCCGAGTACATCCTGACCGGCCTCCTGCGCTGCGCCCGGTGCGGCAAGGCCTTCACCCCGGCCTCGAACCGCCGGGGCGAGAAGATCTACCGCTACTACCGCTGCTCGACGCGCGACAAGAAGGGCAAGGAGGCGTGCGCCTCGGCCCCGCTCCCCGCGGCCGCCATCGAGGGCTTCGTGGTCCAGCGCGTCCGCGAGGCGCTCGCCGACGGAAAGCTTCTCAACGCGGTGGCCGATGCCGCTAAGGCCAGGCTGGAGAGCGAGCGCAAGCCTCTCGAGGACGAGCGGGCGGAGCTGCCGCTCAAGATCGCGGCCGTCTCGACCGAGGGCAAGCGCCTGGTCGAGACGGCGAGCAACGTCACCGGGACCGCGCGCCGCCTGCTCGACGCCAAGCTCCAGGATACCGGGGACAAGCTCGGCCGGCTCGAGTCCCGGCTCGTCGACGTGCAGCGCCGGCTCGCACTGCTCGAGGACACCGAGCTCGAGACCCAGTGGGTGGAGCGGTGCCTCGCCGACTTCGATCAGATCTGGGACCGACTCAGCAACGAGAACCGAGGCCGCCTGGTGCGCGCCGTGGTCGCGCGCGTGGAGGTCGACGAGCCGAACGGCGACGTCCGCGCCTTCCTAACGGACGTCGCGCCGAGCGCCGCGGAGGGGGCGCGGGCGATCGATGTGACCCCATGAACGAGACGAAGCCGAGCGAGGCGCCCAAGGACGTAACCGTCCGGATTCGGACCTCTCGACGAGGACAAGGCGGCAGACCAGACTCGCGGGATGACGAGCACACGACGGTCGCAGGCGTTCTGGCAGAAGCTGGTGACGGAGGTGGAGCGCGGGGTGG